>JBAXGK010000218.1:0-4115 GCA_037139435.1 Candidatus Omnitrophota bacterium
ATCTAACCCCCTTACTGTACCCAAGCGATAAAGGACAAGATCTCATGACGACTAAAGAAGTAAAGTTCAGCAGCGCCGATTTGACCAAGCTACGGGAATTGACCGGGGCAGGGATGTTGGATTGCAAGAACGCTCTTGTGGAAGCAGGGGGAGACCTGAAAGGGGCTCAGGACGTGATCCGCAAGAAGGGTCTTGATATCGCTAAGAAAAAGTCCACCCGTGAAGCTCGCGAAGGTCAGATCGTTTCCTATATCCATGCCGGCGGGAAGCTCGGCGTGCTTCTAGAGATCAATTGCGAGACTGATTTTGTGGCTAAGAACGAGACGTTCCAGTCTTTTATTCGGGATATCGCCATGCAGATCGCGGCCGCGCATCCTTTGTATGTGAGCCCGGAAAATATCCCGGCGGCGGACCTCGAGAAAGAAAAGGCGATTTTCCTGGAACAGGTTCAGGACAAACCAGAGCCGGTTCGTAACAAGATCATTGAAGGAAAGCTTGTGAAACGGTATGAGGATATCTGCCTTTTGAATCAGAAATTCATCAAGGACGATAGTCGGACCGTGCAGGATCTTTTGACCGAGTTTATTGCAAAGATCGGCGAAAATATCATTATTCGCCGTTTCGTGCGGTTCGAAGTCGGCGGTAATTAAATCAGACCACAGACCACAGACCACAGCTGTTTTGAGTTTTTAAGTCTGCAGTCTGTAGTCTTCAGTCTGAAGGCTGGATTATGAAAAAGCCCATCTATAAACGCATCGTACTCAAACTCTCCGGGGAAGCTCTCGAAGGAAAACGCGGTTTCGGGATCGATCCCAAGACTATCACCTCCATTGCCCAGCAGATCAAAGAAGTTCGTGATCTAGGGGTCGATATTGTTTGCATCATTGGGGGAGGGAACTTTTTCCGGGGCGTCGAGGGCGAGAAGAACGGGATCGATCGGGCTACGGCGGATTACATCGGGATGCTTGCTACCGTAATGAACGGGCTTGTAATGTCGGATGCCCTTGAGAAGATCGGGGTGCAGACGCGCGTCCAATCCGCGCTTGAGATCAAGGCTCTTTGCGAGCCGTATATTCGTCGCCGGGCCATGAGGCATCTTGAAAAAGGACGTGTCGTGATCTTCGCCGCCGGCACCGGGAACCCTTATTTTACGACGGATACGGCTGCTGCGCTGCGCGCGGTGGAAATGGATGCCGCAGTCATTTTAAAGGCGACTAAAGTGGACGGGGTCTATGACAAGGATCCAATGAAGCACAAGGACGCCAAAAAGTTCTCGAGTCTGAGCTACCTCAACGTGATCAAGAAACAGCTTCGCGTGATGGATACCACCGCCACCTCGCTTTGTATGGAAAATAATCTTCCGATCATCGTTTTTAATATGACCCAACCCGGCAATATCCGACGAGTGGTCATGGGAGAGAAGATCGGAACTCTGGTTTCATAGCGCTTGCCCCGTTAGAGATTTTCGGGGAGGCATGATAGCAGAACGACGGACGGCATAAAGGGTAAGAAGAATAAGCACTATTTTTGAGGATAGACGGAAGTGCTGAAAGCGCTTCCTATCTCTAACGGGGTAAAGGAGGTCTTATGATCGATATTACAGATGTGAAGCAACTTGCGGAAGAAACAAAGAAACGAATGAGCAAGAGCGTGGAGTCCACAAAAAAGGAATTTCAGAATATCCGCACCGGTCGCGCGTCCATCGCCTTAGTGGAAGGCATTTCGGTCAATTATTACAATACTCCCACGCCGATTAAGAACCTCGGAACGATCTCTACGCCGGACGCCCGGACGATCCAGATCCAGCCGTGGGATATCAGCGCCGTAGCGGAGATCGAAAAAGCGATCCTCAAATCCGACCTCGGTCTTACGCCTGCTAATGACGGCAAGATCCTTCGCATTCAGATCCCGGGGCTCACGGATGAGCGCCGCGCTGAATTGACGAAGATCATACGACGTGTGGCAGAAGAAGGCCGCATCTCGATCCGTAATGCCCGTCACGAGGCCATCGAACAGGTCAAGAAGCTCGAGAAGGCCAAGACGGTCCCTGAGGATATGTCGCATGTGTCGCAGAAAGAGGTCCAGAAATTCACGGACCAGTTTATCGAGCAACTCGATGAAGCTCTGAAGCACAAAGAGACGGAAATCCATTCCATATAAGTACGCCTTCCCCCGTATAGCAGTTATGGGCCCGTGCCATTCTCGATAGAAGAATGACGGGTGATTGGACTGGTCCATGTCACCGTCCAATAAAAGAAATGAAAGACATGGGCCCGTAGCTCAGTTGGTAGAGCACCGCCCTTTTAAGGCGGGTGTCGATGGTTCAAATCCATCCGGGCTCATACTTTTTTCCAATAAAAAAGTATGACGCTGTGGCGGCTTCTGGTTTGCCGCCAACAGCTACGCCCACAAATACCTTCCTTGAATAGTCCCTGTGGGACATCCGGGCTCATTTGTTTCCAATGAATAAATACGGTGCTGTGCGGGTTCAATGAAAACCCGCTACCGCATCGCACTTCTCATGCCTGCCCGCCAGCGCTTTGTGGCGGGTCACGCTCTACCGGACAGAGATAAAATCCCCAAGGGACACTTGGGGATTTTTAGTTTATGGCCCTACTGATGCCCCTCTTTTCCAGCCCAAATCTGCCTTCTATCCTGACTTTTGTTTTCTTCTTTAAGGTAGTCAGTATTGCCCCAATTTCAACTTCGTGAAATGGATCAGAATTGGGACTATCTCCAAATCGGCCTCTGGTTTCAGGGGAGAGCATGCGAGGATCAACCCTCTGGCAGCATCTTCACGCTCAGGTTTATTAACCACGCCTTGCGTTCTTTGCCTTCTCTTATTAGTCTTGGGGTGCGGGCTTGACTGTGATAGGGGAAAGCTCAAATCCTTTTCTGGCGTCATTCAACAGCGAGTTAGCCTCCTCGAAAGAGCCAAATCCCTCGGTCTGCACTTTGCCAGGACCTTCATAATTAATAAACCATGTCTCTATAATAGACGCCGCGCCGGGAAAGGCCTGGTTGAATTCATCCATGCTTTTAATATCACCGAAGCAGGTGTCCGGCAATACCGCTATCAATTTGTCATCCCGCGTTCCTTCGCTCTTCATCTTTAAGACCCCTACAAGCTTTGCTGCTATTACCTGGCCCCGTATTAACTGCCTGCCTATAACCAGGATATCCAACGGATCGCCGTCACCCCAAATCGTTTTCGGCACCATGCCATAGTTCGTTGGATAGCCCAAATATTTCACGATACGAGGTTTGCCGTTCTCCTGATCCCACCTCATAATTCCATCTTTTCGGACTTCCCATTTCTCATTGTCACCCGAGCGGATCTCTATTACCGCATTGACCGTTCCGTCGGAATTGGCCGATTCATAACCTGTGTAAAAATTCTTCTCACTGCGTAGCTCGTAAGGATTTTCCTGCAGGGCCGAACATTCGCTTACAGTTCCGAGCGCTCCTAAAACAAATGCTATCAAAAAAATTTTCATCTTCATTGTTGTCCCTTCGCCTTAACAGGCTTCAAGGTTTCTATAAAACCCTCTTTTTGTCAGCTCCGACAGACAAACTAATATTTGTTTGGTTCGAATATTAGACCTTTTTCGGTGTCTGTCCAATGGATTTAAGCCCTAGAGAGAATACGAAGAGACGTCGGAAATCCTTTTATGCACCATCCTGTCGCATTTTTCACAAGTCGCGACATGATGTCCCACACCACGGTGCGATAACATCGTGTCCGACCTCTTGGGTCGGACATTTTTTAGGCCTGTTTCACAATCTGGACATGCCTGGACACAATGAAATCGGGTCTATAAGCCTATCTCTGGGAAGCCAGCGTTTGATATATGTATATGGGTAGCTGTATGATGCCACCCACGTTCCGCTAGAGTGGGTTGCACCATACCGACATCAGCGCGTCATTTGTTTTCAATAAACAAATACGATGCTGTGTGCGCAATCCGCTGAAGGCGGCCACTGATTCCGATGAATCCGGCCACCCCCTGTCTTTCGTAGGATCAGTTCAGTGATTTTGTAACATAGTGGTCGGCTTGAGGCAATCTTTTGTTGGTTTTTCCTTTCGCATGGAGTCTCCTTTCAGTTCGAGTTTG
>JBAXGK010000219.1:0-4113 GCA_037139435.1 Candidatus Omnitrophota bacterium
CAAATGGCCATAAAGCTCCAAGGTATGCATTCCTACATTAATGACTCTCACAACAGGTTTTTTAAAATCAATGTCTTTTATTGCCTTAGGATCATGGCTCAAATCATAAGTTTCAACAGGCAACTCTGCTGCCCTTATTTTTGACACTAATCCTTCCCATTCTTTTGTCCCCTTGTACCAAACATTTGTTTCTCCCAGGAGGGTAAATAACGTAACCGATTGATCGGGCTCGTGGGTTCTATGATATTCCGTGATCCCGTTCAGATAATCCATCCCTTGTTCATGCATATAGAAAAGTCCCCAATTGGACCGGGCTGCTTGCGCGAGTTGATCCTTACTAACCTCTTGGGTCGGAAAAATTTCATGGATGACCCGAGCCAATAAACGTTCTTTTTCCGCAAATTTTTGATCTTCAGTCAACCCCACTCTGCGCTGATAAAGCTCTTCATTAAAAGGGCTTATAAGAAAACCGGCGCTGTCATGCTGGAACCCTGTAGGAATTTCCGATATTTTTACTCTTTTATATCTTGGATTGCGCGGAGCCGGACGATCATATTGACCGAGCGTCGTGTAAACTAAAGATGATCGTAAATGGCCTTCATCTTTACTATCAAAACGAACTTCATCTGTTACCGCCCTGTCCAGGGAAATAAAAACATCCGCATCTCTCAGATAACTTGAATTCTCCAAAATAGGATCTGACGAGGGAAGAAAAATAAAATCAACATCGGGATATTCCCTATTTTTTAAGATCGCCATTTTTTCTCTATCATCGTCGAAAATCAAAACTCTAAATTTGGCCTTCGACACTTTCACTTTCTCGAATTCCCGTTTCATGCCCCTTATGATCAGATCAATTTTTGTAATGTCTCCCAGCCCCCCCTGGGCCCTGGTGGTTATAACAATGGTTGGGTCGTCTAAATTTAATTCGTTAAACCAGCCAAGCTGATCGATATCAATAAACCCTAAGTTAAAAGACCAACGCAATAACCGCACCAAAATCTGCTCTACTTCTTCACTGTCAAGATGAACCCCATATTGTTGGATCAATGTATTCAAAGGATCCCGTTGCGACAAAACAAATGAATCAAAATCATGGATCGCTGGAATAACACTCAACATTCGACCGACAAATTCTGTTAACTTTCCATGGGTATCAATGCCTAATTTTGATTCTATTTCATCTGAAAGATCTTTTACATCGGGCTCCCGAATCTCGGAACGTTTTTCAACGTCCGGCTTCTCCATCCACAGCTCCGTTTCATCGGGCTGTGCTTCAGCCCTCTGGCTGCCACCCGTGGTCTGCTTGCCCCGCACCTTGAGAGCCTTCAATTGTTCCGCAACGAGAAGAATATTTCGATAAGCCTTTTTCGCTGCGACGATGCGATCGCTTTCAGTTTCAGCAGCATCATTTTCCCTCGTAAAAGCTTGAAGAATTAGAGAACATTCTCGAGAGCCGGCCGAGATTTCCAATCCTGCCACGAAGATACTCGTCTCTTTTGAATAAGCTCCCCATGAAAAATTTTCGCGCGCACTTTCATATGGAAGATTCGCGATCTTCAACGCAGCGAAAATTTCTGCTGGCGTCCTAAACCCTTCCAATCCAAAAATGAAATGGAAATCCCCCCCCACTTCACCGTAAATATTTTTTCCGCCTTGTGCGGCAAACTCCTCAATAACCATCAGCAATTTATCCAATACCTCTGCCCGCTCTAACAGATTGAACGACCAGAACCATTTAGAAGCAACGATATAGACCAGCGCGAGATATGCCTCTTCGCAATCTATTTTGCGCCTTGTCACATTGAGCAATTGTTGAGCCGTTTTCAAAATCTTCTTACGCTCTACTGATACAGCATTCGCTCGAAATCCTTGAGAAAGTACTATTCTTTCCAAACAACTTAAAATACTCTCAATGCCATCATGCTTAACGCTGTTTAAAACATCCCTGATGATCATAAAAACAAGGGTTCGCTCCATCGGGTCTCCAATATTTTTTATAAATTTTGTATACATATGTATAAAAAACGTCTTTGCATTCAGCCTATTTGGTACCCATTCGTTTATAGCATCAACATAATCTTTCCAGGAATATACCTCCCCGTGCCGATCAATCGTTTGAAATATCTCAAGAAGTGCCTGTCGTTCTTCTGGATCCGAGACAGTCGAAGGATCAAGCATTTGCTTTTGTTCATCCGTCAATTCGCTTCCCCGCACCTCGGAACGCATGACACCACGGCTTTTAAAGGCATTCATAGCTTGCTCTACAGCCAACCCCAAAGACTGGGCATCTGCATTCGGCATATCACGAATAACGGAGGTCATGATTCCAATCTCTGTCCAGGCCAACGGGATATTCCCATTCCAAACTTGGATCCGACTCTCCGCCCTTGTGGCTGTTGACAGATTTGCAGGCAATTCATAGGCCAAGCGCCCATGGTTCATAAGACGCTTATAAAACTCTTCGTGCCGCGGACTGGGTTGCGTGATGCGGGGAGTTACGACAACGTAGCTGATGTTCTTTGCCTCAAGGATGCGCTTGATGCCTTCTTTGTGGAAACCGCCGAACACCAGCACAGCAGTCGATTCAGCGGGATTGTCAATAAATGAGTCCAGCTGAGTCTCCACGGCATGGTCACGCGATTTCGCGATCTCATAGAATTGGACCGCGTCCTGAACATTTCTCTCCCATTGCCGCGAAAGAACGAGGGGCTTACGGGTATTCATATGGATAAACAGTCCCAAGGATTCGGTGTTGAAGGTCTTGAGGGTCGTTTTAACGGCCTCGTATTCTTCCTGTGTTACCTGAAGATCATTCAGGCGTTTCAGGAGCCCGAGGATCTTGCAGTAGCCGAAAAGCTCTTTGGCCGTTGCATCCTTAAGATAAACCTCGCCCATCGCTTCTTCGAGTTTGATAAGTTCCGCGTAGACTTCCCGGGCGTCGATATGCCTTACCTTTTCCATCACATTGGGGTCGTTGGAACTCCGGGCCTTCAGAAGAAACCGAAGAAGCGCGAAACGGTCTCCCGAAAGAGCGTTCTTCTGTGCCAGGAGCTTCATGGTCCGGCCGAGATAATCCAGAAGATCGATCTTTTTTGTGTCAAACCGTTCCTTGAGCTTCAGCCATTCGAGAAGCTCTTTGGAGAAGCGTTTATTGGCAAGGATCTGGACTTCGGTGCCGAGAGCCTTCAGGTCCTGGGTGATAGCTTCTTTTTTCTCCGAGGACAAACGGTATTGATCGATGTTTGCCCTATGGAGCTTAATCGAATCTGCACCGATCAGCTTGAAATCCTTAGTCCGATTGATGTGGGCATATTCCGCGCCACCGACACGAAGATGGTCGAGAAAAAAATAAGCGACCTTCCGCTTGAGCTCAGAATCCTTGATGAAACCGAAGTATTCGTCCGTCGGGACCGACCCTTCATAGCCTTCCTCCAGGACTGTTTTTACACCTTGGGCGGAAACAAGGTGTTCGATGATCTTCGAGATATTCTCCTGAGCCTCAAGGGAGTCGTGGGCGTCCTGGATGAAGATCACGGTCTTATCCGTAGTCCCGCGGAAGGATTCTTCTACCTTTCCAAGTTCTTTGGGGATTGAAAAAGGAGCAGGGGCGGGATCAGCGACTGTGGTAACAGGACTGGCATAACCTTGAGGGGCATAGCGAACGACATCAAAAAGAGTAAAAACGAGGACGACAAATATAGCCGTAGCCCGGCGCCAGGGTTGTCCCCTTGTGTGGATTGCACCGGTTGTCCCTGTTCCAAAAACCATGCTCGTAAAAACCTCGTTCTCCTATAGATTTCCTCAATAGCGGAGGATGCCCGAAGGATAACCCACGTTTACGGTTTTAGCAAGGACACCAGACCAAATAAATCCAGCCATCTGTAGAGATAAAATCGGGAACAGTGCCCTTCGTACTGCGCCTGTAAAAGCGGGGTTTTTACGCCTTGAGACAATATGCTATTTGGTATGCCATTCCAGGAGTCAGGATACCATTCGAATCCAGTGAGCGGATTTGCCCCTGCTCCTTATGCCCATCGACAACGCCGTCGGAGCTAGTGGACAGCTCTTGCGACTACATCCGCATCCACGCGGCGGATTTGCCTTTGCCGA
>JBAXGK010000220.1:0-4055 GCA_037139435.1 Candidatus Omnitrophota bacterium
GCGCGCTATTCGCAGTAACTTTGCCGTCTCCCGGAAGCTGCTTGATCACTTTCAACTTCCCCGTTCTCTCATCGACAGAGGCGACGGCATTCGTCAAAATGGACTCCCCAAGAAAAAGGTGCAGGGTCGTTCCCTCAGGGGGAGCCTGATCGACCCGCATCGCAGCCGTAAATTGACCGGCCCGTTTCAGACACTTTTTCAGATGGTCGAGGGCGATCTCGCGGCGCTTTGCAGGGCTTGGAACATCCGGCAGAATCGTTTCCAAGACCTTGTCCTGCTTGGGATCCGCGAGTCCCCATTTCATTTTGGCCCAAAGCTCCGGGTCATAAAGATTCACTTTTTCATTCCCGTCCTTGGCAGAAACGACCATCCCGAGACTCGGAAGCGGCATCATTTCGTAAAGCGACGGGAATGTCCCTAGCACGGCAGGCTGGATCTTTGGAGCGCCCGGAGCAAAAAGCATCCCCTCCACCAACTCGGTGAACGCATCCAAATATCCGGCATTGGGCGTGCCGACAATGACCGCCTTGCGAATATTCCCGGCTCCCTTCCAGGTTAGCGGAGGTAGAGTGCCGTCTTGCGGCAGATCCTCCCCCCCGTACCTCAAATAATAACGCGCGATCAGCCCTCCCATGGAGTGGGCAACAATATCGAATTTGACATCGTAATCCTTGACCCCATAAAGCTCTTCGTACTTCTTTTGAAGATACTTTTTCTTCTCCTGGATGAAGAGGTCGAGCTCTCGGGCGGTGTCCACGATGTCTCTGCGCCAGTCATACCCGAAAGTGAAACAGGTCTGATATTTTTTATCCGCGCTATTTTGAGAGGCTTCACCATGATAGCCGGCAAACTCGAGGGCATTGATCATGTCTTTATAGCCGTTCACATGCATAGGAAGCCACAGCAATCTCACCTTGACCGTGTCAAGCACTCCGGCAGGACGGACTCCATCCCTGAGTTCGCTCAAGCGCTTCCCTTCGGCCATCGGAAAACTCAATAGCTGTATCTGTTTGGCTGAAAAGTTCTCGATCATCTCTTTACCGGTAAAGAGCCCCCAAACGATTCTTTTGGATCCGGGATCGACAAGCCTGGAACCGAAGATCCCTGGAATAACGATGACAGGATGCCTTTCAAGCCCCTCATACTGAAAAGCTTTACGAGCCCCATCGCCAACGAGTATTTTCCGGTCCGTCTTGAATGAGCTGTAAGAACCTGTGGCCGAGCATCCATTCGAAACAACAGCGAGGATCAAAAACACATAGCCGTATATTTTTTTAGCTCTCAGCATCGTTATCCCAGAAGACACTTTTGGAATCATTGTATTGAGTCAGACCTTTTTTGGGGACGGTTAAAAGACGGGGGTGGGGATTACTCCTCTCGAAATGACCGACGGGACGAGCTTCGGAGCCCCTCTATCCCTCTTTCACAGCACAGGTTGAATCTAAGCTCTCGCTGCCCCTGCTGTCCGCTTCCATGCTGAAAGAGTGCTTATCTTGCGCATTCTTTCTATCTCATTTTTCGTGAGCCCATACTGCAACATTTCTTCATCCTTCAATTTATGTTCGATGCCATAAAGAATGATATCGGCTTTCTCATAACCCATGCTCAGCACCGATGCATCGGTAACTCCTTGAAGGCCATCCGGGATGGGCTTTCGGTTTCTTATTTCAACAGGGACGTCTAAGTATTCCGCAAGCTGCCTGACCTGAGTTTTGTAAAGATCCCCAATGGGCGAATACGGCATATCGTCTAATCCGCCGATATTAAACCAGCCCGTCTTAGTTTCAGATCCGTTCCCGGCTCCTATAAGCACCCAATTTTCTTTTTTACAGATACCTTCAAGCAATTTCCTGCGCTCGATGGACACGCCGTCGAACATGGTCACAATATCTTTGATCATGTTTTCATATAACCATTTTTTAAAGCTGCCGTCTTTAAATTCGCTTTTCCTCAACGAGGTCATGTAGACCGTTTCCCCCATGATCCAATAATACAAACTTTCAAGGGCGCTGATCACAGAGGGCGGCAGCTTGTTTAGACGCTTAAAAAATGACGTGCTCTCTTCTTTCTTGCGCATCACGGCTTCAACGCTTTCAATATTTAATTTTAAACCCAGCCAATCGGCCACCAGGCGCGCCATAACTTGCGACTCGTGGTCACACTCCTTAGAATTCACAAAATAGATGTGCACTTTATCTTTTCCGAGCGCACGCACCGCCAGAGGAGCTACGACGGCTGAATCCAATCCCCCGCTAACCCCGAGCGCAATACCTTTCGCCCCGTTTTTATCCACGGCATCGCGCATATACTTTTCTATGCCTTGCGCGGTCGCGCTCGCATCGATCTTCAACAACTCGTCTGCTGATTTTGTCATTTTAATCCTCCTGTCATTTCCATGAGAACAAAATAAAAACCATTCACGACCTGAGTCATGGATTCATAATCCAGGGTATCCCACGTGTCATTCTTCTTATGGTAGGTAGGATTGCGGAAAACAGCCGTATCCGTTACATGGATGGCCTTATATCCTTCCTTCCAGAATGAGCCGTGATCGCTTAGGTTAATTCCATAAAAGAATCTGAACCCTATAACGGATGAAATGGGAAAAGATGAATGTTTTTTGAAAAATCTTTTCACATTCTTCGCTAAGGCGCTCGAGCTGAAATCGCTCACTACTTTGACAAAATTACCTTTGTGCGGATAAAAAAGCTTAAAGACCGGCGGGTATTTTTGTGATCGCGGCTTCTCGGAATAATAGCCTATCGAGTCAAAGATAATGACTGCCGTGATGTTTTTTTTGCTGTCCTTGGCCCCCTTCGCATAAACCCTGCTTCCCATACTCTCGGTGCCGAAATGAGGCTTTTCTTCACTATCAAATGCTATGAATTTGACCGAGCAATCCGTTGCTTGGTCTTTTAATAAACGCGCAAACTCCAAAATTCCCGCCACGCCGCTTGCGTTATCGTCTGCCCCAGGGCCGTCATAAGAATCATAATGCGCGCCAACGACAACGATATCGCTTGGGCATTTTATTCCCTCCTTAAAAGCTATAACATTACTTACCTGCCTATCCCCAATTACATAATTCTCCAATCTGACCTTGTATCCATAAGATTCAAATTGTTCGCATATATAAATTCTCGCTTTTTCTAGGTTCCAATAATTAGCAGTATCTCGTTTGCCTATCTCATGGGAAAGCTGGTATACATGACGCTTCAAGTTATCTGTAACATTTCGCATAGTATTTGGACGCCTTCCTTCAGACCTTTATGGACGCGGTGATATTACCTAAGTTTACACTAAAGAATATGATATGATAAATTAATATTAAAGCGTCGTGAATGAGCGCCCTCAGACTATTAAAAAGGAGAGCCATGGACAAGATATCGCGCAAGAGAAAATGCATAGTAACCTTTGCGCGGTCATGGCACGGACTGGCCGCCACACGCTGTCTTGGCAAACACGGCATCTATGTTATCTCGGGAGATGTCGACGCGATCGCGGCCGCCAACTTTTCGCGCCATTCCAGAGAGCAGTTCGTCTACCCGGATCCCGATGCGGACCCGGAGGGGTTCGTCGATAAGCTTTTGGCCGTCGCCAAGGCCCACGCCTCCCCCGATACCGATCTGGTGCTCATGCCGATCTTCACCGATATCTACCCGATCCTGTGCCGTAAGGAACGCTTCGATGGGCTGGCAAAATTGGCACTGCCGCCGAGGGAAGTGTATGAGCTCGTGCGCAGTAAGGGTCGGCTGGCCACTTATTGCCGCAAGCACAGGATCCGCATGCCACCAACGAGCGTGGTCCGTAGTGCCAAAGAGTTTTATGCGTGCGCGCGAAAGACAAAATATCCGGCTTTCGTGAAGATGCCGGCGGGTTCGGCCGGGATCGGGATACGCAATGTGTCGTCCTGCGAGGAAGCGATCAGCGTGTTTCACGACATGAGCCAGTTTTATAACATCGTGGATCCGGAACTATTGCCGATCATCCAAACTTCCGTCGACGGAGAGGATTACTGCTCCACGTTCCTTTTCGACCACGGGGAATGCCGCGCG
>JBAXGK010000221.1:0-4049 GCA_037139435.1 Candidatus Omnitrophota bacterium
GCATTCAAGACCTTGGAGCTTCAAAAACGTAGTCTGATAGATGCATTTTATTAACGAATCTCTAATGGGGTGAATCATGAAACGCATTGGAATGCTTACGGGTGGTGGGGATTGTCCAGGTCTTAACGCGGTGATTCGTGGGGTTGTGAGGACCGCGAAAGCTGAGGGCTGGCACGTGATCGGATTCAAACAGGGCTGGAAGGGCATCATCAGTAATGATTTCGTGGAGCTGGACGAACAGTCGGTTGCGGATATCCTCCCTCGTGGTGGGACCATCCTTGGAACGTCGCGCACGAATCCTTATAAGAAAGAAGGCGATGCTGCAAAGGTCCGTGAGACGATCAAGGTGAATAATCTGGATGCTGTGATCGCCATCGGGGGTGAGGATACGCTCGGTGCCGGCAACAAGCTTGCCAAAGACGGGATGCCGATCATCGGAGTTCCAAAAACGATCGATAACGATTTGAATGCGACCGATTTTACATTTGGTTATGACACGGCATTGAATATTTCTACCGAGTGTCTTGATCGTATCCGCACAACGGCGGAATCGCATAATCGTGTCATGGTGGTTGAGATCATGGGCCGGCATGCCGGCTGGATCGCTCTGGAATCGGGCATTGCCGGCGGCGCGGACGTGGTTCTCATTCCGGAAGTTTCTCTGACGATCGACGAGATCTGCGGCTACATCACCAAACAACGTGCGCGCGGCAAGAACTACAGCGTGGTTGCCGTATCCGAAGGGTTTTCGATCAAAGGGGAAGAGATTATCACAACGAATAAAGAGCTCGATGCGTTCGGACATGTCCTTCTCGGCGGCGTGGGGGATCGTCTGGCGAAACTCATTGAGAAGAAAACGGGGTATGAAACCCGTTCGACCGTGCTCGGTCATATTCAGCGCGGTGGGACGCCCACGGCTTTTGATCGCGTGCTAGGCACGCGCTTTGGCGTGAAGGCCGTTCAACTCGTCAAAGAAGGTAAATTCGGTCATATGGTCAGCCTATGCGGTCGTGATATTGTGGCCGTGCCGCTTCAGGAAGCGGTGGGTGAATTGAAAACTGTGCCGGCGGATATGTATGAGCTGGCCAAGATCTTCTTCGGTTAGCCCATGAAAAATACTTTTGAGACGATCGTTCAAGGGCACCAGGAAGCTTTTCTGAAGACATTCGTACCAGCGCAGTATGAAGTGCTGGACAAGATGGCGCATACCATCCTTCAAGCGCTTAAAGCCGGCCACAAATTGCTTCTGTGCGGGAACGGCGGGTCGGCCTCGGATTCTCAGCATATTGCTGCTGAGTTTGTCGGCCGATTTGAGAAGAACCGAAGGAGTTTACCGGCCATCGCGCTTACGGCGGACATTGCGGCGCTAACGGCAATTGGGAACGACTTTGGCTTTGAAAAGGTTTTTTCCCGTCAGGTCGAAGGGCTTGGGGAACAAGGAGATGTTCTCGTTGTTCTTTCCACGAGCGGCCGCTCGCCGAATATTCTTGATGTGATTACGCAGGCCAAGAGCCAAGGGATTCTGACGCTTGGTTTTACCGGTAAAGACGGAGGCATCATGAAGGATGCCGTGGATATTTGCTTTATCGCCAAATCCCACAAGACTTCTCATATCCAGGAAGCGTACATGACGGCGCTTCATGGAATTTGCGAGGTTGTTGAAACGATCCTTTTCGGGTAACTGGAAGCTTTATTTATACCATGGCCTCCAAGATCCTGACGAAAAAGAAGCTGTCGGCGACGGTCCGGCGCCTCAGGGCGCAGGGGAAGCGCGTTGCTTTCACGAATGGGACTTTTGACATTCTTCATCTTGGACACGTGACCTATCTCCAAAAGGCCAAGACGTTTGCCGATGTCCTCATCGTCGGCGTGAACACGGACCGTTCGGTCAAAACCTACAAAGATCCGAATCGCCCTGTGAATCCCGAACAAGATCGCATCAAAGTTCTTACCGCTCTTTCCTGCGTTGACTACGCCATTCTTTTTAATGATCCGACACCGCTTGAGCTGATCGAAGCAATCAAGCCGAGTGTGCTCGTGAAGGGCGCGGACTGGGCGATCAAAGATATTGTGGGAGCTCGCGAAGTGCTTTCCTGGGGCGGAAAAGTTAAACGCATCCCGCTCGTCAAAGGCCGCTCCTCGACGAGGGTCATCAAGATCCTGAAACTGGCTTAGGTTATGGATTGGAAGAAAAAAGTTTTTGACGACTTTCGTCTTTACGCCGTGACGGATCTAAGGATCGAAAGTTCTGATGTTCTTAGAAAGATCGATGCGGCTTATCGGGGTGGAGCTGATATCGTTCAGCTTCGTTCGAAGGTTTTGCCGGATGCGGCCTTGATACGGCTGGGGCACAGGATCAAAAAGATCGCGGAAAAAAACCAAAAACTTTTTTTTGTAAATGATCGTGTGGATCTCATGCTTGCGATCGGTGCGGATGGCGTCCATCTTGGGCAAGAAGATATGCCGGTTCGTGTTGCCCGCAAGCTGGCGAAGCAGGCGGGGCGGAAGATCTGGGTCGGGAAATCGACACATAGTTTGAAGCAGGCAGTGGCGGCTGTAATTGAAGGTTCGGATTATATCGGTGTCGGGCCGGTGTTTATGACGCCCACGAAACCCAATGCGAAATCCGTGGGATTGCGATTCGTAAAGCAAGCCGCTTTAAAGATCCGTATCCCCTGGGTTGCAATTGGGGGTATTGATCTTGGGAATATGGATGCCGTGATTCGGGCGGGTGCGACAAGGATAGCGGTGGTCCGGGCGATCTTTGCAGCACAGGATCCTGAAAGCGCAGCGCGTACACTCAAACATCAACTCAAAGGAATATGAAATGTCAAAACCTCCTTATCTGATCGTGATCGGCACTGTAGCCATTGATGAACTTTCGACGCCCTTCGGCGCTCTGCAAACGGTTTTCGGGGGTTCTGCTTCCTATTTTTCATATGCGGCAAGCTTTTTCACCAAGGTTGGAGTTGTCGCTGTGGTGGGGCAGGATTTTCCGGCTGAGTACCGCAAAGTCCTGGAAGAAAAGGACGTCGATCTGAGCCACTTGGTAACGCTCCCGGGCAAGACATTCCACTGGAAGGGCAAGTATGAGGCGGATATGAATGCGGCTATCACGCTTCAAACGGATCTTAACGTTCTTTTGGATTTTAAGCCGAAACTTAATTATACGACGACGCCGGAATTCGTTTTCTTGGCCAATGTGGACCCGGATCTCCAGCTTAGCGTGCTCGATCAGGTGCACGGCTCTTCGCTTAAGTTCGTCGCCTGCGACACAATGAACTTTTGGATCCAGAGCAAGCGTGATTCTGTGGGGAAGGTTCTTCGTCGCGTTCATGCAGTTTTTATGAACGATGGAGAGGCGCGCCAGCTCACCGGCGAGGTCAATCTTATCAAGGCTGCCCAGATGATCCATAACATGGGACCGGAATATGTAATCATTAAAAAAGGGGAGCACGGGTCACTTCTTTATAGCCATGAAGGGGTCTTTATTTATCCGGCCTATCCCCTTGAGAGTGTGTACGATCCTACGGGAGCTGGAGACAGTTTTGCGGGAGGTGTGATGGGGTATCTTGCGGCGGCAAGGAACGTGAATCTGAAGACTATGAAGACTGCGATCGGTTACGGGACGATCGTGGCCTCTTTTACGGTTGAGAAGTTCGGGCTCGAGCGCCTTCGAGAAGTGAAGCGCGAGCATTTTGATAAACGCCTGGAAGTTTTGAAAAAAATCTGTAAGATTTAAGCTGTTCGCACGGGAGCCGTATTCTCTGGGGGCGAAGAGTTAATACTGTTTGGCGTTTTACGTAAATAATGCGGGATTAGCATAGTGGTAATGTGGCAGCTTCCCAAGCTGTTGAGACGGGTTCGATTCCCGTATCCCGCTCCATCTCTTTTCCTGAAATCTCAAGCCAGTCAACGGGTTGCGTCAAACCAGCTTTAACTCTTTTCAGTATCTTGCTTTGCATTCCAAGCCAATCCAAGGCATTCCAAGGCATCACAAGTTGATGAAGTGCCGTTTTTGAAGAATTTTGTTGCAGGTTTGTTGCAGG
>JBAXGK010000222.1:0-4035 GCA_037139435.1 Candidatus Omnitrophota bacterium
GCGGTCAACGTCGTCAAGGCGTAAAAGTCCGTAAAGTCCAGGGCCCGGTCTCAAAACCGGGCCTTGGTTTTTTTAGCACCGTTTCACATTTATTTTAAGGGGTAAACGGTGCAATACTGTTGATCCGTGAAATTAAATGGAGAACAGTATTAGAGTCTCAGTTCTTCTTTTTATCTCCCATGCATGAAGAGCCAAGGTTCTTTCTCCTTGGCTTTCTTAATTTTAATAGCTGTGCGAGCCGCGATAGGCGCATTCGCATGGAAAAAACTGATTAAGGATTTATGCCGACCCAGAAAAGACGCAAAGATGTCCGCAATGTCGCAATTGTCGCTCACGTCGACCACGGAAAGACCACGCTAGTCGATGCCCTTTTGAAACAAAGCGGCGCTTACAAGTTTGAGGCCGGAGAATCCACCATCATGGATTCCAATGACTTGGAGCGCGAGCGCGGGATCACGATCTTTTCCAAGAATGCCTCTTTTCGCTATAAGGACGTGCAGTTCAATATCGTCGACACTCCGGGTCATGCAGATTTTGGCAGCGAAGTAGAACGTATTCTCAAAATGGTCGATGGCGTTCTGCTTCTTGTTGATGCCTACGACGGGCCCATGCCTCAAACGAAGTTTGTCTTAAAGAAATCCCTCGCGCTTCATTTGAAGCCCATTTTGGTGGTCAATAAAATCGACCGGGCAAACTGCCGTCCGAACGAAGTGGCGGATATGACGTTCGATCTTTTCTGTGAATTGAATGCGACAGACGAGCAACTTGATTTTCCGATCGTCTACGCCTCGGGGCGGGATGGTTGGGCTGCGCTGGACCTTGCGGATGAGCGTAAGGATATGACGCCGCTTCTCGAGACTATTTTGCATCGTGTCCTGCCGCCGATCGCGGATCCCGAGCAGCCGTTCCAGATGCTTGTGACCATGCTTGATTATGATAATTATGTCGGGCGCATTGCGATCGGACGCATTGCCCATGGGCAGATCCGGTATGGAGATTCCATGGTGGTGGTGAAGCATAACGGAGAAGTGATCCGCGGCAAAGTGACCAAGATTCTCAAGTATCAGGGACTCAAACGCATCGAAGCTCAGGATGCGATGGCCGGGGACATTATTTCGATCGCCGGGATCGATGATGTCAAGGTCGGGGAAACATTGGCTTCGCCCGACAAGCCTGAGGCTCTTCCAACCATCAAAATCGATGAGCCTACGATCTCTATGAATTTTTCTCACAACACTAGCCCTTTGGCCGGCAAAGACGGCGGCCGGTTCCTGACCTCCCGCCACATCCGCGACCGGCTTGCGCATGAAGCGATGATGAATGTCGGCGTCAAGGTGGAAGAAGTGGAGGGCGGGGAACGTTTCAAAGTTTCCGGCCGTGGGGAATTGCATCTTGCGATCCTGATCGAGACGATGCGTCGCGAAGGTTACGAGTTGGAAGTTTCGCCGCCCAAGGTCATCGTGAAGACGATCGACGGGGAGCTCTATGAGCCTGTGGAAGAAGTCACTATCGAAGTGGATCCCGGTTATCAGGGGGCTGTTATCGAGGCTTTGGGCAAGCGCCGCGCTGAGATGAAACATATGAACATGAGCGCAGTGGGCGGAACGGTCCGTATGGAATTTTTAGTTGCCTCGCGAGCGCTCCTGGGTTTCCGGAATGAATTTATGGTGATGACCCGCGGGACGGGCATGATGTATCAGAATTTTTTCGAATATCAGCCGTTCAAAGGCGAAATGCCCGAGCGCCAATCCGGGGTGCAGATCTCCCAATTTGACGGGAAAGCGGTTGCCTATTCGCTTTGGGGTCTTCAGGAGCGCGGTGAGATCTTTGTTCAGCCTGGCACGATCCTTTACGAAGGAATGATCATGGGCGTGAACAATAAAGGCCATGATCTTGTCGTGAACGCGATCCGTGAGAAAAAGCAGACCAATATGCGTTCCTCGGGAGCTGATGAAGCGATCCAGCTGATCACCCCAAGAGAAATGACGCTTGAGTTTGCGCTGGAATTCATCGAAGAGGATGAGCTGGTCGAGATCACTCCGAAGAATGTCCGGCTGCGTAAAAGATATTTGACCGAGAACGAGCGCAAGGCGATGGCGCGGGTCGCCGTCGGCAAACGCCTCGGCTCGACTTAGATCGAAAAATCAACAAAAAAGAGGGAAAACTATGAAGAAATGGTTCCTGCTTTCCTATTGTATTCTACTTGCGGGATGCGCGTCGCAGGCTCCCAAGGTCACGCCTGTTGCGACACCGGCTCCAACGACGACCGTTACTGCCACACCAACCCCTGAAACAGCAAAGGATGACACTATCGTGAAGATCAAGATTGAAACCACGCTGGGAGACATTTACGCGGACTTGTATGAAGCGGAAGCACCGAAGACGGTGGAGAATTTCGTGACGCTCGCCAAGAAAGGTTTTTATGACGGGATCATTTTTCACCGGGTTATTCCGGGTTTTATGATCCAGACCGGCGATCCGACAGGGACAGGAATGGGCGGACCGGGGTATCAGTTCAAAGATGAGTTTTCAAAACAATTGCGTCATGACAAACCAGGAACGCTCGCGATGGCGAATTCTGGGCCGAACACCAACGGCAGCCAGTTCTTTATCACCGATGCTGCGACCCCGTGGCTCGATGATCATCATTCCGTTTTTGGGCAAGTGACCGCAGGGATGGATGTAGTGAACGCGATCGCCAAGGCGCCTCGGGACCGACAGGACAAGCCGGTCGAGCAGATCGCCATGAATAAAGTCGTCGTCCTTTCGAAGTAATTTTTTTTAGAGGGGCAGCTCCGGCATAAAACGGGGCTGCCCCTTTTTTTATTGGGGATAGACATGTTGGAAAAATCCTGGGATGTCTTGATCGTGGGGGCGGGACCGGCGGGTCTTATGGCTGCGATCCCTTGTGCCGGAGCCGGGCTGCGCACCTTGGTGCTCGACGGCCGCGAGGCGATCGGGGCGAAGCTTCTTATCTCCGGGGGCGGTCGTTGCAATGTGAGTCCTCTCGTAGCCAGCGAAAAAGACTATCAAACCGGCCAACCCCGAACCGTCCGCAATATTTTGCGAGCATTTCCTCCCGAACGGACCTTAGCATTCTTCAAAGCGCTCGGTGTGGAAATGGTCCTGGAAGAAGGGACGAAATTCTTTCCTAAAGAACAGTCCGCTAAAGTCGTGCTTCAGGCTTTACAGCAGGCTTCCATCCGTGCCGGCGTCGTGATTGCAAAAAGAAAAAAGGTCAAAGCTGTCTCTAAAGAGCGCGGGATCTTCTGTGTTTCCGGAGAAGGTTTTGAGTTTTTTGCTAAGACACTCGTGATCTCGACGGGCGGTCTCTCGTACCCGGAGACAGGAAGCGATGGCTCAGGCTACTCCCTGGCGAAAGGCTTAGGGCATTCGATCGTTCCGACCACTCCGGCTCTCACGCCTCTCATCACGGATGACCCCGATTGGAAAAAACTGGCAGGAATTACGCTGTCAGTCGAGCTTTCGGTCCTCACAAATGGAAAAAAGATCGCCCGGAGCGGAGGTGCGTTGCTTTTCACACATATCGGTTTCAGCGGACCCGCGGTACTTGATATCAGTGGGCCGTGGCTTCGTTGTGAAGCGGGACGCAAAGAAATATCTGTGAATTTTCTTCCAGCGATCCGGGAGGCGGATCTTTTAACGGAATGGGCGAGCTTGGTGGCGGAACATGGGGACAGGAGCTGGAAGCGGGCCTTGATGCAATATTTTCCGGAGCGGCTTGCGGAGATTCTTCTCGGAAAATCTAGTATGGATCCCAAGAAGCGACTCGATCAAATATCGATCAAGGAAAGAGAATTCTTCCTCCATTCCCTTTTCCGGTTTCCGGTTAAAGTGACCGGCGCTCAAGGGTATGAGAAGGCCGAGGTTACGGCCGGTGGGGTGGACCTCCGGGATGTCGATGCGAAGACGCTGGAGTCTAACGTGTGCGCCCGGCTTTTTTTTGCGGGAGAGATTCTGGACGTGGACGGCCGTATCGGCGGGTTCAATTTTCAATGGGCCTGGGCAAGCGGG
>JBAXGK010000223.1:0-4033 GCA_037139435.1 Candidatus Omnitrophota bacterium
ACCTCCCATTCAGATCCCTGCAAGGATGTTTTTTGAAATACTCTTTTGCTTCTTTAATATTCATGTCCCCGTTCCTTTTTCTCATTTTCCATGCCACATCTTAACCGATGAACGCGACAGCATAATGTCGCTTATATCTAGTTGCCTGTTTATTCCAGACCACAACCTCTAGGCGACAGGCCGTTGTCGCCGGAGCCTGCTACTATAAAGACAGAGAAAGAGAGGTTTTTATGTTAACTGAAATCATTGGCTGGCTAGGCGTTGCATTCGGGGTTTCCGTCAGCATTCCGCAACTCGTTAAATCCGTCAGGGCGAGATCGACGCATGGCCTCAGCAAACACACCTACCAGCTTCTGTTCGGGGCTATTGTCTGTTACCTGATCAGGGCAATCGCTGTAAAGGATCCGGTGTTTATCGTGAGCAACTCCTTCGGGGTTGTCATCACTGCGTCCATCCTTTACCTTTTCAAAAGATATCCGACGGAAGAATAATCAAGTTTCTTTAATCGGATCGTACTCTTCCGCTTTAACATCAAAGGTCCAAGCAACAGCTGCTTTGATTGTATTCATCCTGGGGGGAACGCGAAGCGTGTAGAATGCCTCGGTCGACGGGCACTTGACTTTCACAAGGCAGATTGGCTCCTGATCTTTATCCCAGTCAATCCTCACAAGCTCCTGCTCACCATCCCGATCGATCACTTTATGGGGCATGCCAGCAAGTATCCTGGCATAGCCAAACTCCTCAACGAAGATCCTCCTTATTTCCGCATTCTTTATGCCAAGAATGTCTTTCGCTGATAATTGCCCCGCCAGAAGCTTCTCGTACTTTTGGAGCGGCATCGCCACTCCGCGGACGTAGGCCTCTTTTCGAATCAGCCTTCCGTCATCAGCGTACCGTTCAAAAAAACCATGCCGTTGATCGCTCATGAAATTCGCCCGGATCTTGAGTGCACCGTTCGGATGCCATGCAAAGGCCGGACCGTTCATGCTGTTTTCGGAGTAAGTCCGCTGCGTAGCCAAGACACCGCCCGGGAACCATCTTTTTTGCGTCCCATGCCACAAACCGTTTTGATAATGAGCTTCATTCTTCATGATCCCATCTTCATACCAATAATGCGCCGATCCATGAAGAACCCCTCTCCGGTAGCTCTCCTCACTCTCAAGCGTACCGTCTTCATACCAAGTCTTGCCGACCCCGCGGATCTCCCCATCGCTTATAGGATAACGGAACTTGAGCGCGCCGCTTTCGTAATACCCGACAGCTTCGCATGTCCCGTTCGGATTCGTACGATATTGAAGACGGCCTTTAAGCCACGTCTGGCCGATCACAGCCTCTGTTCCCTGCTCTGACATGACAGATTCCTTTTTTCTAGTCCGCGACCCGCCGCCAACCACGAGGTTCATACTCCCGTTGACGAATGACCTTATATATACCTGGCTCGAACGTGATGGGACCGTGCTCCTGATGCTTGAGCGTGGTCTTCTGGTCTTCAGGGACCCGGAAATATAGAGTTCCTCCCTTTTCATAAAGTTCCCCCGAATCCAGTTCGTGCATGTGCCCGGTTGCCTCCCCCTCGGCCAGAACCCTATGCTTTTGAGGCACGCACGCCTCCGGTAGTTTTTCAACTTTCACTATCAGTAAATCTCCCTGTCTCACCATCATAACTTTCCCTCCGCTTTGTTTTGTATTGCACTCTTCTCCATCGCCGGCTCAGATACTCTAAAACCCACAGCAACCTTATCTTTTTTCCATTTCAATATATCTACCATAGATTGAAGATCGCAAAATCGCAGGACCGGACTTTCGCCGTCTCTCAGGATGGCCTGGGCAAACCCCGAGTTAACCAGCTCCTTAAGGTATGCCGCAGAATAGCCGGCGAATTCCTCCGCCAGCATCTCAATCTGCTCCTTTTTGATATCATTTGGAATTTTTGCGATAAAATGCGAAATAAGTTTTATCCTCAGCTGAAAGTCAGGATTCGGGATCACATAGACCCGGTCAAATCGCCCTGGACGATTCTGCAAAGCTTTTTCCACTTTATCCAACTGGTTCGTTGTGGCGATAACAACAATTTCGTGGTTTTCAACCATCCCGTCGAGCTGGTTCATCAACTTTCCAAGCTCAACATTTTGAGAGCTGTTATCCCGGTCCGTGCCAAACAGATCGATGTCCTCAAGAATAAGCACGGCGGGTGCCAGGTCTCTCGCGATTGAGAAAAGGTACGGTGTAAATTTGAATTCATCAAAAGGGATCAAAATGCACGTTGCGTCAGTCTCTTTGGCGAGGATTTTCAAAAGCAAGGTCTTTCCGTTCCCCGGCTCGCCTGAAAGAATAAACCCTTTTTTATTGTTTAACGCGTAAGAGTTGAAAAGAGCTGCGTGTTTGAACACGCCTTCTATCTCGCTCTGCAACCTTTCCTTCATTCCGTCCGGCCACACGAGATCGCTCCAATCGTATCCACTAATAGGCAAGATCGCTCCCGAAATCCCGTTAAACTTCTTCCCCTTGAGATAATGATGCGTTTTCTGGAAGGCTTTGAAGGTCTCCAGCAGCAGGTCCAGGGCATTCTGATCTTTCGCGATCAGAGAAAAATCATGATCCCCTTCCGAGCTGTAGCGGTTAGGGCTGATCTCCATGCAATACTTCTCGCCTCCCCATTCAAAAAAAACTGCTGCGTCTTCCAGGATGCGCACTCGAACGCCCTGCGCGATCTCAAGGGATGTCCGGGCAGGCGGGACCCGCTCTCCGTTATAAAAGTCATAATTCGCTTCTTCGATTATTGTCCCGCTTTCCTGGATAAATCGATCGAAACAATACATCGCATTCCAGAGCGAGATCATCGCAAGTTTGGCCCTCGACGACCGTAGGTCCGAAAGGCTTTCCGTTGGGATACAAAAGAATCCCGCCAACTCCTTTTGCTTTCTGCTGAGTCTCTTCTTATTCTGCTCGATCAGCTCGCAGGCATAGCCCCGAACTTGCTGAAGTGTTTTATTGATCGTTTTTTCAACGCTACTCATATTTAAATCTCCCCTATTTTTTCCAGAACTATAGCAGGTGCACGCGACAGCATTATGTCGCTGTATTTTCATTGGCGCTCTTTTTGTGATCATGGGGGGGAGGTAGCCTTCCCCTAAGACACCAATAGCACCACCCTGATGCAGACCATTTCCCTTCCTATTCGCCCGTGATCTACGAGCGGTGATTGTTTGATCTTCTGGATGATGTCTATCTTCAGAGATGGAAACCGGGCTTCAAGACGATGTTCTTCAAAATCCAATCGTTGCGGATCGAATTCATCGATCCACGCTTTAGCCTTGGTCAGCTCCTTCTTTAGCCCTTCATCCTTATTCCTCCGACCCTCGAGCTCCTTTTTAAGGCGCTCATGCTCCTGAACGTGGTGGATGAGACTGGAACTCGCCCTGCCGTGGACGAGAGACTTGGGAGACCACAGCGCGACGGAATGATAATCTGTAGCTTCGAGAGCACACTGTCCTAACGGACAGCTTAAAACCGGGTGGGAATGCTTGAGATAATCTTTTGTGCGGGGATCTTCAAAACTTTCTTTAAACGCTTTCCAGATTTCCTTGGAACGACTGGCCAGCGCTGTAAATTCTTCGTAATTCATATTCTCCTCCTGTTCGAAATTGGGAGGAGCATGTTACTAAACCCCTACGACAGCGTTTCGTCGCGGATGTATCTTGTGGGGAATTATTTCGGGGCTACAACGGGCGGGACTAAAAACCGGTCAGACTGGGAAGGTCTCGCCGTCTCTCAGACAATGCACCCTATTCTTAAAATGCTTCTGGTACTCGTCGGGGTATTCAGTATGGATAGGAACAATGGCATCGGCGTTTATCGACTCCGCAAACCTCTTCAAATCCGAAAGAATCGCGTGGCCACTCGTGTGCATTTCCTTAAACTCGATTAGATTTTCATCGAGAAAAGTCCGGGTCTTTTCAAAAGAAGGCTCCAGCGCATACTGGCTCCACATGGAGTAAAACAACACCGACCCTTTGGGAACCCCGGCTGCCTT
>JBAXGK010000224.1:0-4026 GCA_037139435.1 Candidatus Omnitrophota bacterium
CAACAAAAGATTGCACCAAAGCGGCCGCTGTGTTACAAAATCACTGAACTGATCCTACGAAAGACAGGGGGTGGCCGGATTCATCGGAATCAGTGGCCGCCTTCAGCGGATTGCGCAATATCCCCGCATTCTGATGTCCAGGCATGTCCAAGCAGTGAAAGTATGTCCGTTTTGTCCGCTTTAGAGAGGTCTATATATCAGCAAGTATATATAGAGGACTAGGATAAGGAATGTCCGGCACTGAAGGGCGGACATCGATGCTATCGCCCCGTGGGGTGGGACATTATGTCGCAATCGGTGATAAAAGCGACATTAGGATCGCTAAAATGGGTCAGGCTGTTGGGGAGTCGCTGGAAGGATTATGAAACCAAAGCGTTTCGGAATTACTTAGACTTAATTTGTTCCTCGATGGCATCTTTCCAGCGAGAGGGCCACCAGCAAGCGAATCGATACACCTTACCGTCCTTCATTGTGATCTTAAGCGCGTTGGGAACGGCAGGAATTAAACCAAGCAGCTTTGACCAGCCAGTTTCCGCGGTCGCAATATCGTTCAGGCTAATCGTTGTCGTACCACTCTGAATATTTATACCACGCGACTCAAAAACAAGATTCGTCTCCATTAAATAAAGCTTCCCAGCAATATGCTCAAGGTTCTTTTGCAGACTTGCCGCCCCCTGCCTTCTAATGATCTCGTTAGATGAAAAAGCAAAGTTCACAGTCTGGCCAATAAGAAGCAATAAAATCGCAATGGCTACTATTTTCTTCACGATGCAATATTCCTTTCAAAAAAGAGGTGAACCTGTTTAGGTTCGTCCAGCAGCCTCAAGTATCATTGCTTGTTTCTTTATCTCCGCAAATACGCGCTTCAAAGCCATGCCATAACTTTCCGACTGCGCCTCTAAAAGCGGCGTTTGCAGTCGAATTTCTACCGTTTTATCATCAATTTTCACCAACGAAGAAGTTATCGTGAATTGATCGCTTCCTCTATCACCGTACATAAACGGAATTATTAAAAGCCCGATGCCAAACGTACATATCCCCAAAAGAACGGCAAAAAAAGTTCCGACGACTCTTCCCCCCGTTACTCTGCTTTTTTTTACATCAAAGGTCCCGTTGATAAACCCGCTGTTTTTATCAACCTGCTGAAGGACCAACCCTTCGTTGAGAAAGACGGTCCTCGTCGCATTGAACGCATTATCATAGCTGCATTCTACGACATTTGTTTCCAGCTGTTGTTTCTGCTGCCCTGTAAATTTATGCCCCCCGCCTGAGGCGCAGCCAGAGAAAATTAGGCATAAACAGAGAATCAGAGAAACGGATTTGTTAGCAACTGGCAGCTTCATTAGAAATTTGTTTCCATAATTCTGTAATCAGTAACGATCTCGTTAGCATCAAACTTGATGATCAGGGTTACGGTCCTTACGCTCGATGATCCTTTTTGTTTTGAATAACTGCCCGCAAGCCCCCCGGCCATCGGAACGCTTCCGGGATGTGCGGCTAAGCCATAACCTCCTGCGATACCGAGCTGTGAATCAACGTATTCACTGGATACTTTCTCGTAGGTCCAAACCTCAAGGACATCTCCGGTGCCCTTCGTCGTGATATTGGGGGCACCAAAAGTTTCCAAAACCTGCTGCTGGGTGGTTTTCCCTTTTTCCAGCGATTTCTTGGCCAACCCATAGCTTGCGGGATCTGCGTTGCCGATACCTGTTTTCTTTGAAGAAGCACACCCGCTAACGGGCAAAAGCATTAAAGCAATTAATCCGAGGAAAATATATCTCATTTGGATACCCCCTTTTTATTTAGTATCTGTGAGTATAACATGTTATATAAGTTTAAACTGTTTAAATGAGTCCTCAAATTCACGACACCATTCCGTTCGACCCATCGGGATGGGCCGCTAAACAGGCTTAACCGTAGCTGGACATCCGATGCCCCATCTTTGGTACGGGGAGCGAATGCTTTTTACAGATCTTACGCAGACCGTTATCTGAGAAGTTAAACTGCTTCACCTAATCGATCATCGGCGTAGCCCAAACCAGATCGTACAGTTCCTGTCGCGTTAAGACCTTTTGATTCTTCTCAAGCATCATCGTTTTATCGAATCATGAGATTTATTCAAGAGAATATGTATTGTCGCCGTTTGACGAAATTCCGACATCCAGACTTAGGGTTGCCGCGGGCAATTAAAGAAGAAAGGGCCAAAGTCAAGACGGCCAGAATTAGCAATGCGGATTACTTAAAAACTCAGGAAACAGCTTTTGCGTCGGACAAAAAACGGTGGGCTGTAGACAAAATAACGGCCTGGATCTCTTCAGAGCAGCTCTTGAACTTTAATGTCCTCAAAATATCCTGGCCTTCATGCGCCAAAATGGGCCCCAAGAATTCATCCGAGAAAGACTGGGTAATAACTTCGATGCCGTCAAAATCGATAATGGCAGGTCCCTTAGCCAAGGCGATTTCCACCTCATTGCGGAAGAAACTCCCTGTCGCCTTCCCGCTAATACACTTTTCACCCTTGAACATGTCTTTCATCTTAAATATACGCATATATTCTCCTAGATAAACTCGGGCGCTTTGCCCTTGTCTAAATTATGGCCTTTAGTTTTCTGAATGTCAAATTCCTTAATGATATCGGTAATATCCTTCATATTTTGATAATTAATCCTAAAAGTTATAAACGTTCCGGGCCAACCAGCGATAGCCGTGTGCCGACACCCTTCTCTGTCAACTGTAAGACAGGATTTTCCAGATATCAATTGCAAAAAACCGCCGGAACGTTTCATAAGCTCACAGCATACCGGCAACCCAAGCCCAGCATTGTGATACCGATCTTCTCTCTTCTCCGGATCCTTTTTTCTATTATGAGTTCCTGACACATGCGGCTCTAACGCTTTTTGCAACGCTCTCTCATCAGAAGTGATCTCGGATGCGATCATCTGGTTTCCAAGGAGATGCCGCCGTATACCGATCCCGCAATCCAGGATAACACCATCTACTGAATGATTCCGATAAAGCTGCGCCTGCACAATGCAACCAATAGGCGACGCCGCGTGCTGCAAAGCATTATCCATCAATTCCGAAAGCGCATACTTCGCCTGCGCCTCGCCGGGCGCTTTGGAATTCGCAAAAATCACATTCACGGTTTTTTGCGCAACTGCATCCGTTGCATCCATATTAGCAACTTCGGTTATTGGAACAAATCGGCCGGTCGAATCATGCCTCCGGAATTTCTCCTCCGTCAGCGACTCAAGATCCGGGCAGCTCTTAAAAAAATTGACCCGTTGCAGATACCGGTTAACGTCTGTGTCCGCGGATCGAAAAGAAGCCGGGTGGCAGGTCCTTTTCTCACCCGGATTTATTCGGCAATGAAGCTTAAAAACACCGTACAACAACGCCAACGTCGAAGGATGAAAGAATGGAACCCGCTCCATATCTACGGACAACGGACCCGTGATATTGCAAAAATCAACCCGCTTGAGTAACGCGAGATGATCCGTTCCCTCATTGTAATCAAGAACTAAATTCATATGTTGCGCCTAGGCCTCTCTTTCCGCACAAATGATACCCTCGAAAAAAACTGTATGCCAGCACTATTAGACCTTCTCTTTTGTCGCTTTTCTGCACGATAACGACTACCTTTAACGAGCTAATGTCGCTTTTTAAATAGAAAGCACCATTAGGTCGAAGCTAACTCTCTCCAAATGGCGTCAAGAGCATGGCACGAATCATCACCGTCCATTGAACTGCGGGAAAGTCAAAACTAAAACAACATTCGCTGCAGAATAGTCGGGCGATATTTTGCTCAAAATCCAGTTAATTGCCAAGCCCCCCCCTCAAAAACGTGTGACCATTTTGTGCCACTATTGTGCCTTAACTCTGTCTTGGAAAGTTCCACAAGAGTTCCACATGGACGGTTTTTGAGGGGGAAAGAAAAAACCCACCACCCACACAAATTATGTGAGAGTGATGGGTTAGATAGAGTCGGGGTGACAGGAATTGAACCTGCGACATCTTGCTCCCAAA
>JBAXGK010000225.1:0-4023 GCA_037139435.1 Candidatus Omnitrophota bacterium
CGACGCCAGGATCACAGATTAACAATTCGGCACATTCACGGAGCTCGTCCTTAGTGATATGCGTATAGATCTGTGTCGTGGTGATGAACCTGTGCCCGAGGAATTCCTGGACCTTCCTGATATTATTAGTCCCCCGGATGAGATCAAACCCAACCGTATGACGGAGAGCGTGCGGGGAATATCGCCCCTCCAGCCCGGCTAGCCGCACCCACTCCTCAAGATCATGCTGGACACCCCGTGAGCCAATGCGTCTGTGTTTCCGTGAAATAAAAATGGGCGCTTCGCGGGAAACATCTTCGTCGTTCATTCTCTTCCAGTCAAGAAACCGGCGGATCTCCTCCCGGATCGCCAACGAAAGAGGGATCTCCCTTTCCTTATTTCCCTTTCCGACCACGACCAAAATCGATCTTTCCTTCACATCGCCAACGTTCAAATGGATAGTTTCAGACAGCCGCAGGCCCGTCGAGAACATCAGTTTGTACATGAACCCGGAACGCTGGGCAAGCTTATTGGGATAATGCTTCTGAATGAAATCCAGAAGCTTCCTTTTTTCTTCCGGTGAGAAATATTTGATCCTTTGTCTTTTCATTTTGTCCTCCGTGGATTGTTGATTTGGAGGGCAAATCGTGCTTGGAAGGAATTTCATCTTCCATAGGCCTTATGCGAAGCTTTGTCCGATCTTTGCGCGGAATGGCTCTGGCGAGACATCCACAACCCTTTGTTTCAGGGAAATTATAAATGCACCAACTTTACTATTCCAGAACTATTTAGCTCGAATGTCGCAATAGATTCATTATTCTCTGCTGAATCTCGCACTACATACATTTAGCGAGATACTAATAACTTCAGCGACCAATCTTTCCCTGAGCACCCTTGGGGGGAAGATAATTACCTCCGGTCACAACCTTCCGTCCAGTCTTCTGCTCCAAAGCGAGTCTGGCGTGTTTTGCGATCCCTCCGCCTTTTCGGCCGGCATCCGCGTTCTCGGGCACCCCCCGCGCTTGTACGCTCTCGGCAATTTGACGGGTAGACAGCTCTGCTAATGCGGTGAAGATCAGCTCTGCTTCGGACATATGATCGCGAAGATTCTGTGTTTTAAGACCTTTGAGACCCTTGTGATCCTTAACCGTCAATCCAGTCCATTCCTGATGAATGATATTGGTCAGGATGGCATATTCATCGCTTCCCTTAACACCGTGATCCTGCCAGTAATCCGTCAATTTGTTCCGGGTTTCCTGCCCCATCATTCGCTGCTGGATCCACTTCTCGCTGCGGCCATGCGTTTTCCAATTCTCACGAGCCCGGTCTAGCGCACGCGAGGGATCAGCCATTTCCTGCATCCGCTCATACCCCACTTTGGCCAGCCAAAGCTTGATCGGCTCGGCTTTGGGACTGGGAACGGACTGCACAAGACGCAGGAGGGTTTCGGCTGTCGCGACATCCGTCAGATACATTTTGCCATCAGCTGCTTCCAGCTTCAGTTGGTTACATTTTGTAACCACCTCGCTGCCTTCCTTCCCTAACCTGTTCTTCAGCACCTTCCAGTAGTTTCTGGCAGCCCGGTAATCAGCCTGCTGTATCAGGGCCTGGATAATATCTACAACCGAGAAATACCAGATCTCGGCCGCTTCGTCGTAAACGCGACGAATTTTGTACTTTTCGAAAACAGCAAGGTCTGCCTGTGGACTCGTCATAGACTCTCCTCGATTATGCTTTTCGGATGCAAAACACCTACGTTTCACTCGAGGCAATTATAGATGCGGAAACTTTTCATACCAGAACTTTTCTGCTCGGATGTCGTAATAAACTCATTTATTTTATCGGATCTCGCATTAGATTCAGATTGCGACATCCGGGACAGACCGCAATGACCCCGGATAAGCTCTCTGGGGCTAATATTTCGTCCTCACATAAGCCCCGTAAGATCCGAAGCACTGGGATCCGGCTTTATTTTTATGTGCCCGCAATACAGAATCCATGGTTTTCTTTTTAAACAATCGGTGACAAGAGCTGCAGCGATAAATATAAACCGGGCCGCCTAAATGGCTGCTGCGTCCTCTAGCGTTAGAAACATTCTGTTTGATTTCCAGCTGACCAGCGATGGTAATCTCAATGGGACCGCGTGGATTAAAAGGAGTGTCCGTTACTTTCACTCCTTCGATTTTATCGAACAAATAACTCCTAGGCTCACCTGATTCATGGTGGGCAGCTTGAAGAAATAGCACACCGCCTATGGTTCGCTTTACAGCATACGGTTCAATAACCCGATGCTTCCGGTCATACGCAAGATCCAGGCAAAGCCGGTTAGCACCCGCAAACCGGATTTTTTCCATAATAGAAGATTCCCGGTTAATAACAGTCAATCGTTCCGGGATCGTCCACGATGTATCGATCTCCGGCCTACGCGCTGCGGGAGCTGTTTTTAATGATGCCGCTGGCGTTTCAGCTTCCGCCATATCCTCTTCAGGTTCGGTCTCGACTCCCCGTAATTCGCCAAGCCAATTAAAGAAATCTGGCAATTCCTCCAAGAAACTTTTGACAGGCGGGAGCGCCGCCAATTGATGCCTGAGCATATTTTCCCATTCCGACTCGAGTTCTCCGCGGTAGGGATGCTTCTCAATCCCCTCCAATGTGGGCACTTCAATCTTTTTGAAACGGCATTTCTCAATGATGGCGCTTAAAACTAGCTTTTTGTCGGTCAACAAATGATCGTGCCGATAGAGATGAATGACATCATACAAATCCCTCGGACGGGCTCGTTCGGCCAAAGCTCTTACTTTTTCTGCAAATACTTCTTCGTAGGCATAGCAGAGGGCATGAATCCCCTGCTCGGGTTTATCAGAATAAGGGTGATAGACATCGCGGACTGCCGGAGCCAGGGAAACGACTTCGTCACTCGTCAAATCCAATTTGATTTTGGCAATGGTTCCAGGCCCTCGCCTCAAGGGTCCGATGTAGCCAACCTTCCCCTGGATGGCGCTGTTTCCACGAGGATTCAGGAATAATTCGAAATCGATAGAACTTTCAGGAATCTGGATACCGCTTTGGTTCTGAATCCATACTGCTATGCGTTTGAATATTTCCTTGAGAGCATCAACGCGAAGTTGGGTTTTTTCCGGAAGAGTAAAATCCAGATCCTCCGAAAAGCGGTACGTTTCAAAATAACATTTCTTCAGACACGTTCCGCCCTTGAATAACCAGGAGGAATTGATCGCTGGTTCTTGCGCGATTCCGGCGAGGAGCCACCCAAGGACATAATCCTTTTCGACGGTCTCAATAGGAAGACCAAAGACTTTCGCAAATTCAAGAAGTTCGTTCTTATTAATCATTTGAATTCTCGCCCGTCCAAGATGAAGGTATCCAGAGTTTCCACTTGCTAATGATTTTATCGCTTTTCAAGGCAGGGTCCAGCTTTGAGTACCCCTTACTGATTCTAAGCTGGCACCTTTCCAAAAATGACTTCTCCTGCGGGCATTTTTTTTCAACCAGGAATCCCAACCGCTTGAAGACCGTCCCATTCTTCGTTTTTTCGCCATATTGAATGAGCAAATCTAAATTCTTATTTTTCGAACTTAGATAATTCTTGAGAATATCAAAGGCGGGTCTTATCCCCCCGCCAATCTCAGGAGCATTAAAAATGTCAACAACGGTCTTGGAAGGATCCGAGACTTTGACCTTGGCATTGTTTCGCCACACCTCGGTGGTTCCAAAAAGTTTCTCATTGGTCGTCATTTTTAAAAAATATTCCGCCCCGCCCGCTTCGATTTTCTTTGACCTAACTTTGCGCGCAGTGACAACGACCACCGAACGGAATATCTGCTCCGTCAAATCCCAATGTTCCGCGGCACTCCAACCACCAATGTAGCAAGGCTCAAATAATCGCTGCGCGATCGCCCACGAATCCTCAGAAACAGGATCGACATTTTTTGATTCAATAGCAACGGGGATGTACATACCTCTGCGAATCCTGCTTAACCAGCCGTTCTTGCATAACCGGGAAACAAAAGTCGCCGCTTGCGCCTC
>JBAXGK010000226.1:0-4007 GCA_037139435.1 Candidatus Omnitrophota bacterium
CCCGGATTTTGTCATCGCGCACCAAACGATTGCAGCCCTTCCCCTGGAGTTGCGGCGTCAGCTGTCAAAGGGGGAACTGCCGGCGGATAAAAGAGTTTTTTCTGCGAGGGATGGCGACAAAAGGTTTATGGGCGGAGTCCTTCCCCTGTTCGATGTTGCGGGCCACGATGTGGCCCGTTTGTTTATTCTCTGCGATACGACCTCAAAAGACCTCTCGGGACAGAGCAGCGTGTTGTTCAGCGTCAGTTTTTTTCTGGTGCTCTCGTGCGGTCTTTTGCTGCTTCTTGGGTCGGTGGTGGGTGCAGCCGAAAAGCAGCTCGATTTGGCTTCTACCCAATTACAGGAGAGCTCAGAATCCTATCGACGCCAATTTTATGAAAATTCTGCCATCATGTTCTTGCTCGATCCTAAGACCCTACACATTGAAGAAGCTAATGAGGCCGCATGCAAGTTCTATGGTTATCCCAGAGAACGGTTCCTGCAGATGTGTATGCCGGACATCAATACACTTCCTTTGGATGAAGTCCAGGCGCGCATGACGTCTGCGATGTCGCAAGAAGGGAAACAAACCGAGTTTGAGCATCGATTAGCCGACGGCACCTTGAGAGATGTGTCCATCTCGAGCAGCCTGATTAAGTCCGGGGAGCGCACGCTTCTTCATGAGATCATCCATGATATTTCGGACCGTAAAAATGCGGAAAACCTCCTCCGCGACCATCAACTTGCGACGATGAATATCCTGGAAGATACCACCGAGACGAATGAAAAGCTGAGAAAATACACGGAAGAACTGACCCGGGCCAAAACAGATCTCGAAGCAAAAACGTTACAACTTCAAAAGGCTACCGAGTTTCTTTCCAATACAGGAGCCATGGCAAAGGTGGGGGGATGGGCGCTCGATCTAACAACCCAGGAATTTTTCTGGACCGATGAAATGTTCCGGATTCATGGAGTCGAGGTGGGAACCGTCCAGGCTCTGGAGGCGGGGATCGCTTATTATGCTCCCCAATCACGGTCTCTGATCAAGGAGGCGTTACGCAAAGCTGCTGAAACAGGAGAGTCGTTCGATCTTGAGCTGGAGCTTGTTCCCGCGAAGGCCGAAAGACGGATCTGGGTGCGTGTTTTCGGAAAAGCCGTCTATGCCGGGGATAAGATCGTTAAGCTGGAAGGAACGTGTCAGGATATCGACGTCCCCAAAAAAGCGGCGGCGGCTTTACTTCAAAGCGAAGAAAGACTTCGGAGCATCACGGATTCGGCGCAGGATGCGATTTTGATGATGGATCCTAAAGGCAATATCAGTTTCTGGAATCCCGCGGCTGAGCGGATCTTGGGCTATCGTAGCGAAGAAGTCTTAGGAAGGCCTTTGCATCAATTGCTGGTTCCGTCCCGGTTCCAGCAGGCGCATGCCGGAGCGTTTCCGGAGTTTCAAAAAACGGGAAAAGGCGCTGCGGTAGGAAAAACGTTGGAACTTGCGGCGATCCGCAAGGACGGCGTAGAAATACCCGTCGATCTTTCTCTTTCCGCGATCCATCGCGACGATGGGTGGAATGCTGTGGGTCTTTTGCGGGATATTAGCGAGCGGAAAGAAGCGGAGAAAAAGCTCAAGGGGCTCATGAATGACCTTGCCGATCAATCCTGGGGTCTTCAAAAGGCGAATGACGGGATCATGGCCCTCTATCAGGAATTGGAAAAGAAGAATGCCGAACTCGCAAAACTGGACCAGCTCAAGAACGATTTCGTTTCGATCGTGGCCCATGAGCTCCGGAATCCCTTGATGGTGATCCGGGAAGCCGCGGTGCTTATTCTGGATGGTCTGGCGGGCCCCGTTGACGCGGAGCAAAAAGTTTTTCTGACGATGATGCAACAAACTTCGGATCAATTGGTCCATATCACCAATGATCTGTTGGATCTTGCGAAGATCGAGTCGGGAAAGATCGTCATAAATTTTGAAAAAATTGATTTGTGCTCTCTCGCGAAACAGTCCTGTGACGGGATCAGGCTTCGCGCCCAAAAGAAGGGGATCGCGATTTTGCAGGATTTCCACGACCCGAAAGTTGAGATAGCTGGGGATTTCGACAAGCTTACACAGGTGATGACGAATCTGTTAAGCAATGCGTTCAAATTTACGAAACAGGGCAGCATCACGGTGGAGATCAAGGACCTTGGGGAAGAGGTTCGTTGCGCTGTCAAGGATACCGGCTCCGGAATATCCGAAGAAGATCTTGTGAAGCTATTCAGTAAGTTCGTTCAGTTTGGGAAAAGGGCTGATTTGGAGGAGAAAGGAACCGGGCTCGGACTTGTGATCTCCAAAAGCATTGTGGAGGCCCATGGCGGCCGGATGGGGGTCGAAAGCAAGCCCGGGACAGGTTCAACTTTTTTCTTTATTTTACCTAAGCAGCAGCCGGAGAAGAAGCGTGTGACGCTTAGTGAGAGCCTTGTGCCGGAAAAAACACGGACTCCCGAAGAGCGGGACCAAGCGCTCCGGAAGCAGAAAGGTTAGACAGCCTAAATTCATTTGGGCACAAAAAAAGCCGGCCTCCCTTGCGGGAGGCCGGCTTTTTAACTTCTTCTGTCATTCCCGCATAAAGCATTCGGGGATGACATTCTTTTTTACTCGATACTGCCGGAATAGTTCGAAGATTTCTTCTTATCCTCGGCCTTCTTTTCTTTGGGCTTGTCTGCGATCACGCATTCGGTCGTGAGGATAAGACCCGCGATCGAGCAGGCATTCTCCACCGCGATACGAACGACCTTGGCGGGGTCAATAACCTTATCTTCCACGAGGTCACTGAACTCGCAGGTCTGTGCGTTGAACCCGAACGCGCCTTTTCCCTCAAGGATCTTCTTTACCACGACCGATCCATCGACGCCTGCGTTGTGCGCGATCTTGCGGGCCGGTTCCTGAAGCGCGCGGCGAACGATCTGGACGCCGGTGGCTTCATCGCCTGAAGCTTTGACATCATCAAGGGACGCGATGGAGCGCAAAAGCGCCACGCCGCCGCCCGGGACGATGCCTTCTTCAATGGCCGCACGGGTCGCATGGAGCGCGTCCTCGATACGGGCCTTCATTTCTTTCATCTCCACCTCAGTGGCCGCCCCGACCTTCACGACAGCGACGCCGCCGGAAAGTTTCGCGAGACGTTCCTGGAGTTTTTCTTTGTCATAATCCGAGTCGGAGCGTTCGATCTCCGCCTTGATCTGATCGCAGCGTCCCTTGATGTCCTTCTGGCTGCCGGCGCTGCCGACGATCGTGGTGTTATCCTTATCGATTACCACGCGCTGGGCGGTGCCGAGCATCTCAAGGTCCACGTTCTCGAGCTTCACGCCGAGGTCTTCCGAGATGAACTTGCCTTTGGTGATGATCGCGATATCTTCCATCAGGGCTTTGCGACGGTCCCCGAATCCGGGGGCCTTCACTGCCGCGATCTGAAGCACGCCGCGGATCTTGTTGACCACCAGCGTTGCGAGGGCTTCGCCTTCGATATCTTCCGAGATAATGAGAAGGGGTTTGCCGAGGCGCGCCACTTTCTCAAGGACCGGGACGAGATCTTTCACCGTGCTGACTTTTTTCTCGTAGAGAAGGATGTAAGGTTCCTTCAAGACGACTTCCATGCGCTCGGCATCGGTCACGAAATAAGGCGACAGATAGCCGCGATCGAACTGCATGCCTTCGACCACATCGAGCTCGGTTTTGAGGCCTTTGGCTTCTTCAACCGTGATCACGCCTTCTTTGCCGACCTTTTCCAGGGCATCTGCCAAAAGCTGGCCGATACTGCTGTCATTGTTGGCGCTGATGGCGCCGACGGCGGTGATGTCTTCTTTGCCTTTGACCGCTTTGGACATTTTCTTGATGGTTTCCACGATCTTCGCGGAGGCTTTGTCGATCCCGCGCTTCAGGGCCATAGGATTGGCACCGGCGGTGACGTTCTTCAAGCCTTCGGACACGATGGCTTGGGCCAGGACCGTTGCGGTCGTGGTGCCGTCCCCGGCGTTATCCGAAGTCTTTT
>JBAXGK010000227.1:0-4003 GCA_037139435.1 Candidatus Omnitrophota bacterium
CATCGCCTCTCACTCATGCATTTACCGTTTCCGGTAATTTCTCAGTTCCGTACGGCGCGTCTTTCGCTCGTTACACGGGGACCGGGACCGCGAATGATCCTTACCTGATCCAAACCGTCTATGATCTTCAAGCCATGAAGAATAACCTGAACTCTCATTTCAAATTAGATGCGAGTCTCGATGCCGCTTCGGTGGCGAGTTGGAATAACAACACTGGGTTTGATCCGATCGGTGATTCGTTGCACGCTTTCACCGGAAGCTTGAACGGAAATGGAAAAGTGATCTCAAATCTTAAGGTGGACCGGGCGGACGCAGATTACTTGGGTCTTTTCGGCAATGTGGGTTCTACGGGAAGCGTCTCCACGCTGGGTTTAGAGAACATCAGTATTTATGGCCATGAATTTGTCGGCGGTCTTGTTGGATCCAATGCCGGTAGTTTATCGAATGTTTATACGACCGGCGTCCACACCGTGAGTGGGGTGAGCTTCGTCGGCGGACTCGTGGGCGGTAACACGGGAAATATCGTAAACGCTTATTCGAGCGCCCGTACACTTGGAGCGGATAAAGTCGGCGGTCTTGTGGGTGCCAATACGGGGAGCGGCACGATCAATAAAACTTACGCAATGGGTTATGTGACGGGCACGAGCAACGCTGGTGGACTTGTGGGGGCGAACACGAGTATCGCCGCGAACTCGGTGTCCGATTCTTTCTGGAATGTGGGTTCCACGGGCCGCTCGGCTCGTGGCGGCGTGACGGAGGGTACGGGAGTCGCGAGTGTGGAGGGTGTGAACGCGATGATGAACCGGGGTACTTACTCGGGCTGGGATTTTGCGACCACCTGGGTGATGGATAATAGCGGGACGTATCCTCATTTTCAGTTCCGGTATCCGGAGGGTGTTCGCGGAGTAGGTGGCGTTGTGTATATTAACTCGACCGTGAATGATGTCACCACTCAAAGCAAGGCCGGCGCCGGGAACCCCGTTTCTGTCTATTCCGCCGCTACGGAGGTTGATGGCGGCACTTATCTGGATTCGACTGCCACCGGAGCTGACAGCAGTTATTATGTTGTGCTTGGGAAAAACGCGGTGGGGAATACGAACTATGTGGTGGGTGTGAGCAGTGTCCCGAGTTTCTCGGATGGGAGCACTCGAAAACTCGCGGGTTCGGGGAGCGTCTATCCTCTTAATATCTGGGCGAGCGAGAATCACACGATCGCCGTTCCCGTGATGCCGGACGTTCCTCCGATCGTTAAGGCTGTGGAAGAGGGCAACAATGCCGTGAATTCAGCTTTGATCATTCCGCCCACGATGGTCACACCTCCTACGGTGACAACCATTCCCACGGTAACGATCGTGGATCAGACGGGAGCGGGGAACACGACTCAAAATTTCAATGATTTTTCAAATTTAATCGGAGGCGTTCCTTCGGCGCCGGTGACGGAACCTCTCGTGGTGGTTCCTCAAACCGTGACGCCGCCCGTTGCTGAGGAACAGAAGGCCGTGACCCAGTCCGAGACTCCTCAATACTCGGAGGACACTTCCGATGAGATGGACATTTCATTTGAGGAAGAGCCTTCCGCGGGTCGTGAACCGGTTCCTTTGAAGGCCGATGAGAAATCCTCTACGGAGAGCACAGAGACGAAGTCTTCTGATGAGAGTGGAAGCGTCTCAAAAGAATCCACGTCTGAGAAGAGTGAGGGAAGCGTCGAAAAGGGATCTGCGGCAGAGGAGAGTGAATCGTCGGGAGAAAAAGACGGCGCTACTCCTACGAAAGATGACGGAAAAGCTGCCGATTGGCGCGATGTTCCGATCACGGGTTTTACAGGGAATGAAGACGCCAAGAAATTCCTGACGGATGTTCGTGTTATTGAGGGAGCGGTCTACGTGATCGATGGTGGCAATGCGATGTCTCTTTTAGGGATGGGAGATTCGATGCGGGTTTTCTTTAAAAGAAAAAAGACCACAGACCGCAGACCACAGACCGCAGACGGCGGACAACAGACGACGGCGAAAGCGGAAGCTTTGAAATCTCAAATCTCAGATTTGAAATCTTCGGTTTCGGCGGAGCCGGCGATGAAGCAGGCTTTGGACAAGATGTTGCAGAAGGTGGCGGCAGAACCGGAAGTTACCCCAGCGCCAGAGGCTCGAGTTCTCAAGTCCGCAACTCCCATCGTGATGCGGCAATCGGAGGATGGGACTCGTTATGGCACTTTGAAGAACCCGGGAAAAGATGTCTTTGTGAGGAGTCGCGGCGGGGAGTGGAAGTCCGCTAAAGACGGTATGGTGATCTTGTCTGGGGATGAGGTGAAGACTGCTGAAAAGAACTCGGTGGATGTTTTGATGGACGGCGGCAAGGTCGGCCGCGTGGAGATCAAGGAAGGCAGTTTATTCCGCATCCAACAGGCGTCGACCGATGCTGCGACAGGCGATAAGACCACGATCCTGGACCTCGCGATCGGGAAGATCCTTGTGAAGGTGGAAGCGTTGAAAGGAAATGGCAAATTCGAAGTCCGCACCCCGACCGCGCTTACCGGTGTTCGCGGCACTATTTTCGAAGTGACGGTTCGCGAGAAGGCGTAAGGCGTGTCGCGTACGGCGAAAAAACACCACTCTTTAGAACAAATGTGATTTCGGATTTTACTTTAAAGGTTGCGCCGTACGCCTTACGCCGTACGCAAGGCACCTTCCGCTGTACACCGTACTCCTTACGCCTTTTCGCGTGGAGTTTTTTCCCTTGCCTCCTACGCCTTCTCTGAATAAGATAACGCGCTCGTATTTCGACGAGTTTAAGAGTCAGGATAGTCCTATAATCCCTTCTCTGGGGTTTGATCTCATAGCGCAAAATCAATCGAAAGGAATCAATGTCATGAGCACTGTGAATGCCGAAAAAAGAGCATTAATGAGCACGCTTCCGGGGGACGATGTTCGCCAGATCATGTGGCGCTTTTCCGATCGTTACGATCTTCAGATGGTCATTCAATCCACCCGTTCCGTAGCGCGCAGCGTTGTGGCGCGTATGGTGGCGGATAAACAGCGTGATACTCATGAGTGGACGCCCGAGAAGGCGGCGATGCTTCTGGCTTTCGATGAAGCCGGCATTACCGCGGCTTTTATGGAACCGGAACAGGGCGGCTATATTTCAGGGCCCAAGAACCTGGTGCTCGCGATGATCGCGTTCGAGCTTTGCTGGGTGGATGCCGGTGCCGCGACCGCGAGTCTTGCCAATAACCTCGCGCTCGAGCCGATCCATGAAAAAGGAACGCCCGAGCAGAAAATGAAGTATATGGGCGGCTGTGTTCCCCCCAAAGCCGGAGAAAACAGGAAGATCATCCGGGGTTCTTTCGCGCTCACCGAACCGCTTCCTTATGTTGGCGTGGATGCCGGGATGCTTTCCGGACGTATCCGTGTCGCAGAATGGAAAGAAGGACAAGAGCCCATTATCCAGGTCGAAAAGCGCGGCCGGTTCATCACGAACATGGGCTACGCGAATTTTGTGACCGCATCGGTGGACACCGATGATCCGCGCATCAAATCAAGCTGCATGATCATCCTTGAAGAAGGGGATCAGGGCCTCTATGACCGCGGTGCCCCGACCCTGAAGCTTGTTCACCAACTTTCCAGTACTCATGACCCGATCTTCAATTTGAAGGTCCCGGCCAGCCGTATCATCGGCGGTTATACCATTAAAGATGGCGTGATCATCCCGAATTTCAATAACAGCGAAGTCATCGAAGCCGTGTTTCGTCGCACGCGCGTCACCGTCGGCATCATGACGACCGCAAAGCTCCTTTCCGCCATCGAACCCGTGATCCGCTATCAACGCACGCGTTTCCGCGGTGGAGGCTCGGTTTCTGCCGGAACGCCTCGCTATGATCTTGGCATTCAGCAAAAAGAAGATCCTTGCCATCGGTTGGTGGATGTGTGGGCGACCGGCGAAGCGGGTGCTGCGCTCGGGTTCGAAGGCGCCAGACTTTTTGACGCGTTCGATGTGATGGAGCACGAAA
>JBAXGK010000228.1:0-3970 GCA_037139435.1 Candidatus Omnitrophota bacterium
TCGTGAAAAGAGATTGGATGGTCATTACGGGGGCTGCCTCGGGGATCATGCAGGCGGGCAATGAAGGCGCGGGCCGTAAGAAAAGTTTTGGGCTGAACATTCAGCTTCCTTTCGAGCAGGAAGCCAATCCTGTGATGCTTCAGGATCCGAAGCTTATGACCTTCAAGTATTTTTTTACACGAAAGCTTATGTTCCTCCGGGAATCCCATGCGACGATCTTGTGCCCGGGAGGGTTTGGGACTCACGATGAAGGTTTTGAGACGCTGACCTTGATCCAGACCGGGAAGACGGATCCTCGTCCGATCGTATGTTTGGATGCGCCGGGCTCTACCTACTGGATTGATTTTTTTGATTTTCTCAGGAAACAGCTACTCAAGCAAAACTTGATCCATGAAGAGGATCTCGACTTGATGTACCCGACCCATGATCCCATGGATGCGGTCACATACGTCACGGACTTTTACAAGATGTACCACTCGATGCGCTATATTCGGGACCTCTTGGTCTTGCGTATCGAGAAGCCGCTCAGCGACAACCAACTCGAGCAGCTGAATCAAGAGTTCAAGCATCTTCTCAAGAAAGGGAAGTTCACCCAGTCGCTCAAACCTTTCGAAGAGGAACGTAATGTTCCGTACACGTTCCATTTGACGCGGATCGCGTTCTATTTCAAGAAAGACATTTTTGCCAATCTTAATAAGTTGATCCTGCGGATTAATTCATTCGCGGGCGATTAGCTTCCACCTCGTACAAGGTCTGAGGACGGATCCGTCCTTTTGCGAAGCGAAAAGGCGGACAGTTGGATCAGCTCTCGTTCGTTGAATGTGTGGGTTGCATCCATGGTTAGGTTCATGGGCGATTAGCTCAGTTGGTTAGAGCATCTCCTTTACACGGAGAGGGTCGGGGGTTCGAATCCCTCATCGCCCATATCTTTCTTTGAATTTTCTCTTGAGAAAATTAGCTTCTCCTTATAGAATACCGCTCTTCGTAAGGCGCAAGATTCTGCGTGTTGTTTTAATAACCCATCTTTATGGGGCTGTAGCTCAATTGGTTAGAGCTCCGGACTGTCGATCCGGAGGTTGCGGGTTCGAGCCCCGTCGGCCCCGCCATTTCTCTGTCGGAATGGCGTCGGAATAAAAATCAGGCTTTAATTTACGAGAGAGTAAGGATTGAGAAAAAGAATCATGAATCAGCATGTCAGACGATAAGCACTACGAGCCGCTTTACCGGCTGCGGCATTCCGCGTCACACGTTCTCGCCCAAGCTGTCCTCGATCTCTATCCCGGAACCAAGCTCGCCATAGGTCCTGTGATCGACGAGGGCTTTTACTATGATTTCGATTCCAAGACGGCGTTCCAGGACGAGGATATTCCTAAGATCGAAAAGCGGATGCGCGAGATCGTGAACGAACGCCAGGCGTTTAAACAATGGGCCGTCACAAAAGACGAAGCTCGTACAATCTTTAAGGAGAAGCAGGAAAATTATAAGATAGAGATCATCGAGGGTATTCCGGGGGATACGGTTAACTTCGTTCAGAACGGGCCGTTTACCGATCTCTGCGAAGGTGGCCATGTGATGAATACCGATGAGCTAAAGGCCTTTAAGCTGCTCTCCGTCGCGGGAGCCTATTGGCGCGGGAATGAGAAAAATCCCATGCTGCAGCGCATCTACGGCACGGCTTTTCCTTCTCAGAAAGAATTGGACGCTTATGTTACCCGGATCGAAGAAGCTCAGAAACGTGACCATCGTAAGGTTGGCAAACAACTTGGACTTTTCAGTTTTCACGAAGAGGGACCCGGCCTTCCGTTCTGGAAGCCCAAAGGGCTGATCCTTAAGAATCTTTTGATCGCGTTCATGCGCGAAAAACTCGCCACGTACGGTTATGTCGAGATCGAAACCCCGACGATCTTACGGGATAAGCTTTGGAAGACTTCGGGCCATTGGGACAATTACCGGGACAACATGTTTTTCCTGGAACGGGATGAAGAAGTATACGCCCTGAAGCCCATGAACTGTCCGGGCGGGATGTTGATGTACAAGGAAGAGAAACATTCCTACCGTGAGCTGCCGCTTAAGGTTGCGGAATTCGGTAAGGTACATCGTTACGAACGCTCCGGCGTTTTGGCCGGACTTTTTCGCGTTCGGGGATTTACACAGGATGATGCTCATATTTTTACGACTCCCGAGGCGTTGCAGGCAAGTGTCGTCGAAGCCATTCACTTTACGGATGAGGTATACAAAACCTTTGATTTTGATTATCATGTGGAGCTCTCGACCCGCCCACCCAAGTCGACAGGAACAGACGAGCAGTGGGAGATAGCGACCACGGGGCTCCGGAACGCGCTTGAAGAGCTCAAGATGCCTTATAAGGTTAATGAGGGTGACGGGGCTTTTTACGGACCTAAGATTGATTTTCATTTGAAGGATGCTATCGGGCGGACGCTCCAGTGCGGGACGATCCAGCTGGATATGGGTATGCCGGAACGGTTTGACCTGAATTATGTCGGCGAAGATGGGCGTGACCATCGCGTGATCATGCTCCATCGGGCGATCCTGGGAAGTCTGGAGCGCTTTATTGGTATTTTGATCGAGCATTACGCGGGGGCTTTTCCGCTCTGGCTTTCTCCGGTGCAAATCCGGGTGATGACGATCGCGGAGCGGCATAATGAGTATGTTCAGACACTGGTCGAAAAGCTTAAGAAAGAAGGCTTTCGCGTCGAATCGGATCTTCGGACTGAGAAGATCGGGTATAAGATCCGTGAAGCAGAAATGATGAAGATTCCTTATGTTTTCGTGGTGGGGGATAAAGAAGTTGAAGCTGAGCAGATCGCGGTCCGCATGCGCGGGCGTCAAGACCTGGGAGCCCAGGCGGTGAATGCGATGATCGAGCGAATTAAGCAAGAGATCGCGCAAAAGAAGTAATTTTAAACCCACAAGGAGGAGCATTGTCACTCAGTCCACAAAAAGTTCGTGCTAATGAGCGCATTCGCGCAGCGCAGATCCGGTTGATCGGAGCTGCCGGGGAACAATTCGGTATCCTGACGCCGCAGGAAGGTCTTCTGAAGGCTCAGGAGGCAGGATTGGATCTGGTTGAAGTCGCAGGAACGACCGTTCCTCCGGTATGCCGTATCATGGATCTCGGGAAATATCTTTACACGCTCGGCAAGAAGGAAAAAGAATCCCGAAAGAAGCAGAAGACGATCGATATTAAAGAGGTCAAGATGACCACGAAGATCGGCGAAAACGACTACCAGACCAAGCTCCGTAATGCGCGCCGGTTCATTGAGCAGGGAGACAAGGTCAAGCTCGTGGTTTTCTTCCGGGGTCGCGAGATCGTGTATGTGGACAAGGGACGTAAGCTTGTGGCTCGATTTGTTCAGGACCTCGCGGATATCGCGATGATTGAACGGAATGACGGGTTGGAAGGAAAGGCGATCATGCTCTATTTAAGCAGGATTGCGCCCGTGAAGAAAAAAGAAGTGGTAACCGCTTCATCAACAGTCCCGGTGAGCCCTATGGCTCCGCCGGCGAAGACAGACTAATACTGCGTTCTATTTGATTTTAAGGGTTCGCAGTATTGTACCGTGTACCCTTAAAATTTAAAATGACACGGTGCTAACAGGATAAAGGAAATATTATGCCAAAGATAAAAACTAAAAAAGCCATGAGTAAGCGTTACCGCATCACCAAGACCGGGAAGGTCATGGCTAACAAAACCAAGCGCCGTCATATGATGACCGATCGTAGCCCGAAATCAAAACGTCAGTCCCGGAACAAGCTGAAGGTCGAAAAGATGCATGTCAGGGCGATCAAGATGAGCATGCCATACGACGTGTAAGCTTCTCGGAGGGCGGTTTGAGTTAGCATCGTTTTAAATTTAATTGGATGGGTTAACAGCAGCGTACCGCTAACCTATAACATCAATCTACAGGCGGTACGAGTCAAGAAAAGGAGTGCTTTATGCCAAGAACAA
>JBAXGK010000229.1:0-3950 GCA_037139435.1 Candidatus Omnitrophota bacterium
ACCGGCATGCTCACCAACCGGGATGTCTATACCGAAGCGCCCGTGGTGATCCTCGCCGATCCTCTTGGGGCGATAGTTGGCCGCGATCCGGAGATACACGTCAAACGCATGGCCGATAGTTCGGTCGGATATTTCACCGTTATGAAAGAGGGGGAGCACCGGAATGAGCTTGCGGCGATGCCGGAGAATTGGGCGCAGTATGCGGCGGATGAGGCTCTCTACAAGAATGCGGAAGCCGCCTGGCTTGATTATGTTGCGGCGACCCGGGCCATGAATATTCTGGTTGTCAGCACGTACCGGGAGGGAGACAGGGTGAAGGGTTGGGAGACTTTTTATGGTTATTTGTCGGGGATGGAAAAGATCGCCGTGACAAAAGACGCGGTACCCCAAAAAAGAGCGCTGCTGAAACTGACCCGGAAGCAGTGGACGAAAGAAACGGACGGGATGAAAGTCCGGGCTCAAAAAGCCGGAGAAGAATCGTATCATGTGGCCTCTGTGACAAGCCTCGTAAAGGCGCCGGGCATTTTCACGGACGGCCTGGGCGAGGGGATGGCTTGGGGGAGCCTTGTTCACAGGGCGCTGGAGGCCTGCGGCAAGGGAAGAAGCCAGCAGCTGGACGGGTTAGTGAAAAATTGGCTTCGTGACGAAAATATGTCCATGGGCTTGGCGGAGCCGCTGATCCGTTTAGCTGACGGTATGCTGAAAAGTCCTCTCTGGCAGCGCATGCAACAGGCTGAAGAAAAGTACTTTGAGCTGCCGTTTTCCACGAAGCAGGAAGACACCGTTATAACCGGCGTGATGGACCTTATTTTCAAGGAGCCGGACGGCTGGGTGATCGTGGACTACAAAACCGACGATTTTGAAAAAGATCCCGTCCGCAAAGCAGCCTACACAAAGCAGCTGGAGGTTTACGCCGATTTTTGGAAGAAGATGACCGGCGAACGGGTTAAAGAGATGCTTCTGGAGTACGTTTCCTGAGCATCCCGAATGGGAACGTAGACATTTCCTCACATGGTGCAATCATGAGCCTGACTATCCAGAAAATCTATGGCGATATTGGAGAGCGATTTGCGGCCGACTACCTTAAAGCCCATGGGTTTGAAAGCTGTCGAGCCGATAAAATAGAATGCCTAGGGCATTCCTTTCTTAGCGGCAAGAATCGCTTATTTGATTGTTCCGTGAGTGATTTAATCGAAATTTCAAAAGCATGCAAGCAGAAGTTTTTGTGTCGCGTCAAAAATCTTCCTTGTAAGAACAAAGCTAAGTCGTTTTATAAATTTAATCCTCAAGCGCCTGATCATTTCAGTCCTACACATGATGGCCGTTTTAGTCCGTTTTGTGCTTTCAAGCTTTCATACACGTCGATTTTAGATCATTGCGACAATAGCTCCTTTGAAGGAGCGGCTCTTTTTTTGCGGCGGTATCTCCAGATTCATAAATATATTTTAAATTATTATGATTCGACTTGTAAAATGTGGCCTCTTCCAAGTGAAAAAAAAGAGCGGAAGAAATGGCATGACTATTGGGCTGGACACCCGGGGAGGCTTGATTTCTTTGCGCTCAAGGACGGGAAGTTTTATTGCTTGGATGCCAAAGTTAATTCGTCCGGTCTAAGCAAGTGGCAGAGTATCCGTTTAGCGTGGATGCAGCAGTTTGGCTATTTCTGTGGGGTGATACGGATTCGTTTTGAAGTGGAAGATAAGTCGTGGTTGGCTGAGCAGTTTGAAAGGGGGGCATTTGATGTCATACTCAAGGCGCTAAAATCAACAGCGGAGATGGAAGAGTTTGACCCGAAGCAGATGCCAGATGAATATCGAAAAGATATCCCTACTCCCAAAATTGTGAGGAGCTATCTTAAGATGGGACTTCATTGGTTTGACCCTAATGCTGAGTGGATGTATCTGTAACTTTGATCCGGACGCAATCACAGCATGTCTGCAATGAAAAATAGATGAAACGGTTGTAAAAGTACGTTCGTCCGCTTATAATGCCTCATGCCAAAGCGGATTGATTTTCCAGCGGTTATCTCCAAGCTCAAAGGTTTTTACTCCAGCCGTAAGCGTCTGCCCAGCTTCTCCGAGCTTCAGGCCCTTCTGGGATACAGCTCCAAGGGGGGCGTATCTCTTCTGATTACGCATCTCGTGAAGCGTGGGATTTTGAAACGCGACACAGACGGCAAGTTCGTACCCACTCCGATGCTTGAAGGGGGCATCAGGCTTCTCGGTACAGTACAAGCAGGATTTCCATCGCCTGCCGAAGAGGAACTGATCGACACCCTGTCGCTCGATGAATTTCTGATCAAGAACCCACAGGCGAGCTATCTCGTGAAGGTTACCGGCGACTCCATGATCGACGCTGGGATCATGCCGGACGATCTTGTGATCGTGGACCGCGGCCGCCAGCCCCGGCATGGGGATATTGTGATTGCTGAGGTGGATGGGGCGTGGACTATGAAGTTTTACGAAAAGCGTGGCGCGAAGGTGCTGCTTCGGGCTGCGAATAAGAAATATCCTCCGATCGAACCCAAAGCTGAACTTGTGATTGGCGGGGTGGTGGTCGCAAATGTCCGCAAGTACAAATAGTCCCAATACTTATCAATTTCAGCGAAGATGAAATTGGGGCAATCCTTGTCACCATCAATGAAAATAATCCAAGACAAGGATAGGCCGATCTCGATTAGCTCCTTCCCGAACCCTATCATCCACATTGATTGCGATGCCTTCTTTACGTCTGTCGAGCAGGCGCTCCATCCGGAACTGAAGGGGAAGCCGGTTGTTACCGGAAAAGAGCGGGGAATCGTTGCCTGCGCGAGCTATGAGGCAAAGGCACTTGGCGTGAAGCGCCCTATGAGGCTTTGGGAGGCACAAAAGCTTCTTCCCAAGCTGATTTGTCTTCCAAGTGATTACGAGACCTACAGCCTTTACTCAAAGCGTATGTTCGAGATCATGCGCCGTTTTACGCCCACTGTCGAAGAGTACTCGATTGATGAAGCCTTCGCGGAGCTTTCGGGGCTTAGGCGGCTTTACCGAACAGGATACGAAGAGATAGCCTGGAAGATAAAGCAAGCGATCCAGACGGAATTAGGTCTGACAGTATCGGTGGGGCTTAGTGCTTCCAAGACGCTTGCCAAGATCGCCGGCAAAGAAAAGAAGCCGGACGGGTTCTTTGTGCTTCCAGCGAGCGAACTGCATCTCTTTCTTCCCAAGGTGGCGCTAGAGCGCGTCTGCGGCTTTGGTCCGAATACCGTGGCGCTTCTTGAAAAGCAAGGGATCCGTACTGTCTGGGATTATGTGAGCCGGCCGGAAGCGTGGGCGCAAAAGCTGCTCGGGAAGATCGGCGTCGAGCTGTGGCATGAGCTACGCGGGGAAGCAGTGTACCCGGTCGTCACTCAGGAGAAGGAAGACTACGCCTCAATCTCAAAGACCAAGACCTTCACGCCGCCATCGTCTGAAAAAGATTTCGTAAAGGCCCAGCTCATAAGGAATCTTGAATCAGCGTTCATTAAAATGCGGCGCTACAAGCTGCGGGCGAAAAAGGTCTGCATTTTTCTCAGAGATCAGGAGTTTCATTTTTCGGGGATCGAGGGGGCATTTGACAGAAGCACGTCCTCGACGCTTGATGCTGTGAACCTCGTTGGGGATTTGTTTGAAGAAATATTCTCTCCGGGGACGGCATACCGATTGACCGGGATTGTGCTTTCCAGGATGGAGGCTGACCGGACGGTGCAGTACGATCTTTTTGACGATGTTCCGAAGATCGAATCCTTTAAGAGAATTGATCGGGTGTTAGACGGGGTCAATGCGCTTTACGGAAAGCATGCCCTGCATTTGGGAACATCTCTTTGGCTCGGGAAGCACCGTCAGCATGTGGCGGGGAGGGGTGATCTCCCTCCGCGAAAGACACAGCTTCTAGCGGGAGAAACCTTCCGGCAGCATCTGGGGATCCCTATC
>JBAXGK010000230.1:0-3946 GCA_037139435.1 Candidatus Omnitrophota bacterium
CGACACTCTTCCAGGACTTCATCTCGCTGGGAATGCTTATAACGGGATTGGGGTTCCAGATTGCGTTAAGAGCGCTGAATTCGCGGCTCACTCGATCGTGAAACATCTCGGGTTGGAGCTCGTTCATAAAAGTGTCGCTGTTCCGGAGAAACATTGAAATGAATTTCGATCATGTTTTGCTTATCGGATATGGCGCGCCTGCAAGGGCAGAAGAGGTCATGCCTTATCTTCGGGCGATGAGCGAAGGGAGGGGTGTTCCGGAGGAGCGTTTAAAAGAGCTTGCACAACATTACGAACGGATCGGCGGGGGATCTCCCTATCATGGACAGGTCTTGGAATTCAGAGGGCGCCTGGAAAGAGAGTTCGGTTCGGAGGGGATCGGCCTGCCGGTCTTTGTCGGTATGAAAAATTGGCATCCTTTTCTGGGAGATACTTTGCGAGAGATCTATCAGAAAGGCCTTCGGAGGGGAATGGCCATTCCGCTTACCCCTTACCGGTCCGCTTCCGCCGGAGCCGGATATAAAGAAAATTTGGAATCCATCCGTTCCGCGTTGGGGATGAACGATCTGCATTATCAATTTCTCGAAGGATGGTACGATCAGAAGCTTTTTGTCGAAGCGGAGGCGGAAGAGGTTTCACGTGCGCTTCAGGGAGTGGCTCCCGAGGAGCGCTCCGCAATCCCGATTCTTTTCTCCTTCCACTCACTTCCGGTTCATCCTATGAGTCATTACGCCGAGGAAGCGCGTGCGGCAAGCGCCCTTGTGGCAGAGAGGTTGGGGTATTCCAAATGGACGGTGGTTTACCAATCCCGTCCGGTATCGGCCTGCGAAGACTGGCCGTCAAGGCCACGCGAGCGTGCCGGGATCGTTGGGAGACCGGCCCAAACGGCTTGGCTCAGTCCTGAGATCGGAGAAACGATCAAATCCTTGGCTGAGAAAGGAGAGAGTCGGGTTCTCGTGGTTCCCCTGGGCTTTCTTTGCGACCATGCTGAAATTCTCTATGATCTGGACCATGCGGCGCGCGAAATGATCGAAAAATCAGGCATGGGGTATTTGCGTGCTAAAACCGTTTTGCATCATCCCAAGATCACGGCGCTCTTTAGAGCGCTCATTGAAAAGTCAAACGCATGATCCGGTCTCATCTCAACAGAAAATAAGGAGTCGAAAATCATATGTTCATTCGCCAATTGAAAGAATGTCCAGAGTTCATCGCAGGGGATGCCTGCCACTTACGCGAACTTTTGAATGCTAAAACTGACAAGCGGGCTTATCGTTATAGTCTTGCCCATGCCATCGTGAAGCCTGGCATTAAAACAAAACCCCATTCACTTAAGACCTCTGAGGTTTATTACATCCTGGAAGGACAGGGGCGTATGCATATCGATCACGAGGCTGCGGAAGTAGGCCCCGGTGCCGTGATCGATATTCCTCCTCACGCTGTTCAATGCATTGAAAATACCGGAAAGGGGAATCTCGTATTTCTCTGCATTGTGGATCCCGCCTGGTGTCCGGAGGATGAAGAAATATTGAAATAAAGAAGGCTTTTTCAAAAAACAGTTTTTCAATGCTGCGCCGTTCGGCTATACTTCACACCCAGTCAACAGAGGCAATGGCCAAGTAAAGGAAGTCTTGATGTATCCGATTCTTGAAAAGAAAAAATTGAATAATAATGTGGAAGAAATGGTGATTCTCGCGCCGTATGTTGCGAGGCATTGCGAGCCCGGCCAGTTCATCATCCTCCGCGTGGATGCGGAAGGGGAACGCGTTCCTCTAACGATCGCGGAATATGACCGCCAAAAAGGTTCGATTACTATTATCTATCAGGTGGCCGGTTTTACCACCCAGAAGCTTAGCGAAAAAAAGGTTGGCGAAGGGATCGTGGACTTCGTGGGGCCGTTGGGTCAGCCCACGGAGCTTCATCCTATTAAGCGTGTGATCGGGATCGGCGGCGGAGTGGGCGCAGCGCCTCTTTATCCCCAGCTCAAAAAATTGAGTGAATTGGGAACTTCCGTGGACGTCATCCTCGGCGCGCGTAGCAAAGACTTCATTATCCTCGAAGAAAAGTTCTCCAAGTTCTGCAAGAACGTTTATGTGACGACCGATGATGGGAGTTATGGGGCCAAGGGCCTTGTGACCGAGAAACTCAAGGCTTTGGTCGAAGCGGGGGAGAAATATGATGAGGTCATTGCCATCGGGCCAGTGATCATGATGAAGTTTGTCAGCCTTCTCACCAAGCCGTGGGGTCTCAAGACGAATGTTTCTCTCAACCCTATCATGGTGGACGGAACCGGCATGTGCGGCGGATGCCGCGTGACGGTCGGCGGGCAAACGAAATTTGCCTGTGTGGACGGGCCGGATTTTGACGGCCACCAAGTTGATTATGATGAACTGATGCGCCGGCAGAGTATGTATAAAACCGAAGAAGCCCATTCTTGCAAAATCGGTTTAAAGGTTGCTTGATATGGCCCCGAACATGAGCCTCAAGAAGGTTCCCATCCCCGAGCAGCTCCCCCAGGAGCGGATCAAGAATTTTAAAGAGGTTGCGCTTGGGTATACGCCGGAGCAAGCCAAGGAAGAGGCCGCCCGGTGTCTTCAATGCAAGACTCGTCCTTGTGTGGCAGGTTGTCCCGTCAATGTGAAGATCCCTGAGTTCATCAAGAAAGTCGCCGAAGGGGATTTTGACGAAGCTTTTCGGATCCTTGCAAGCGAGAATTGCCTGCCGGCTGTTTGTGGCCGTGTATGCCCTCAAGAAACTCAGTGCGAGATCCTTTGTGTTCGCGGCAAAAAAGGAGAGCCTGTGGCGATCGGCCGTTTGGAGCGTTTTGTGGCGGATCACGCGATGGAGCATATGCCCCAGGAGATCCCCGAGATCCAAAAGAACGGGATCAAAGTCGCGGTCGCGGGCGGCGGGCCGGCCGGACTGACCTGTGCAGGAGAACTGGCGCGCATGGGCTATGAGGTGACGATCTTTGAGGCGCTTCATGCCCTGGGCGGCGTTCTCATGTACGGAATCCCGGAGTTCCGTTTACCGAAAATACTTGTGGCCAAAGAGATCGCGAATGCTCTTAATCTCGGCGTCAAGATCGAAAAGAATGTGATCATCGGAAAATCAATCAAGGTGGATGAGCTCTTTCAGGACGGATTCAAGGCTGTTTTTATCGGATGCGGTGCCGGTCTTCCTTCCTTTATGAAGATCGAAGGGGAGAATTTGAACGGTGTTTATTCTGCCAATGAGTTCCTGACGCGCGCCAACCTCATGAAAGCCTATGATTTTCCGAATGTCCCCACGCCTGTCAAGATCGGAAAACGGGTTGCGGTCGTCGGTGGCGGGAATGTGGCTATGGATGCGGCGCGTACCGCCAAGCGTCTTGGTGCCGAGGAAGTTTATATCGTCTATCGCCGAAGCGAAGCCGAGCTTCCGGCCCGTGCGGAGGAAGTCCACCACGCGAAAGAAGAGGGGATTATTTTTCAGCTTCTTCGTAATCCGGTCAAAGTTCTTGGCAAGGATGGTTGGGTTACGGGGTTGGAGTGTGTCGAAATGGAACTGGGTGAGCCCGATGAGTCCGGCCGCCGTAGGCCCGTGGTGAAAAAAGGAAGCAATTTTGAATTTCCGGTCGAGACAGTCATCATTGCCATTGGCGGAACCCCGAATCCTTTGATTCGCCAGACCACGCCGGGGCTCGAAGTACAGAAGTGGGGGGGTATCATTGTCGATGAAACGACGATGAAGACTTCCAAAGACGGCGTGTATGCCGGTGGCGATATTGTGACCGGTGCTGCAACCGTGATCCTGGCGATGGGTGCAGGGAAAACAGCGGCCCGGGCGATCCATGTAGCTCTGCAGAAAAAGGCATCCTAGCTCCAAAATCCCGCTTTATAGGTTCCAGCCCCTCCCCTACCTCCTGAATAGGAATCAATAAAAGTAAGAAGCCTCCGTTGTTATAATG
>JBAXGK010000231.1:0-3917 GCA_037139435.1 Candidatus Omnitrophota bacterium
GATCGTCTCAAGGACAAAAAGATAGAATTGATTCTCTCCGAAGAAGTCCTGAAGTTCCTGATCGATCAAGGGTATGACCCCGTGTTCGGGGCCCGGCCGCTCAAGAGGACGATCCAGCGTTTTATCGAGAACGTCCTGGCCGAAGAGATCCTCGAAGGGAAATTCGCGGAGGGGGACAAGCTCCGGGCGGAGATCCGGGGTGAACGGATCTCTTTTGAAAAAGCGTCCTAGTCCCAATGCTTATCAATTCCAACGAAGTTGAAATTGGGGCTGTCCTGGCTAACATTCCAAAAAAGAAAATGAAAGCCAGGACTGTCCTTGTCAACCATTTGAGAAATCAAATTTTAGACAAGGATAGCGCGAGAGATTCAATCGTATGCGCTCTTTTCTAAAGGCATTTCTTCTTTTCCTTGTGATCGTGTTGGGGGGGGGTGCCCTTCTTTTTAATTTACTTCTGAATCGCGTCGCGCACTCCCAGGATTTTAAGCGTTTTGCCGAGCAAAAGGTCGGTGAATATCTTAAAGCCACGGTCCACATCGGGGAGATCAGACCCTACCATCTGAATCAGCTTGCTCTTGAAAAGATCCTCATTGAAACCCCTTCCGCAACGGGAGGTTCCCAATTGATCCGTGCGGACCGCCTACTTTTCCGCTATGACCTAAAACAACTCTGGCACCGGAAGTTCGATGCCCCTGCCGGGGTGGTACTGAAGAACCCTGCGATCCTGATCGAACAGGATCAATTTCCTTACCGCTATTTTTCGAATGCTCCCGGGGGCACTTCCGGTCTGTCGATGCCTTCCTTGGATTTTAAGGGGGGAGAGATCCGCTATCTTCTTTCGTCGCTTGGTAAAGAGATCCTTCTCAGAGAAGTGGAAGGGAAGATCCAGCCGTCTCTCGATAAAAAAGTTCAGGTGGACGTGAGTGCGCGCGTGAGCGGGATCATGGAGGGGCGTGTTCATATTTATGGCACGGTCGATCCATCCACGAATACGCATAATCTTTGGCTGGAACTTATTGACATGGATCTCGCTCAGGATATTCCGGTGCCCTTCAAGGCGCTCAAAGGGAAGGTTCATTGGGTGGGGCAGGATCTTTTTTTTGAGGGTATTCAGGGGACTTTGTACGGATGGTACGCGGAACTTGCCGGCTCCTTTTTGAATCGCGAAGGGCAGCCCGAGGTGAACGCGCATATCCGGATCGGGAAAGGGGTCCCCTGGATGAAGCTGGATTTTGCGTTGAGTCTGCCTCATCAGACGCTTGAGGGAACTTTTCAACCCATGGAGGGACAGGTTTTCGATTTCTCCGGGAAGGTTCACCAGGACCGGAAGCGTTTCGTGATGGACTCTGTGGTTCTGGGTTCGGGGTACCTGGGTCGTGGGGAATTTGATTTTGCCAGCGGGAACTATAAACTGGGTTTTGAAAAAGGAGCGAAGCGGATGGCGATCCACTCGAATCTCCGGGGGTTGGACTTCGTGCTGGATTTTCGCTTAGATCACGTAAAAACTTTCGGATTGGACCTTGTGACGCAGGGGAAGCTCTTCCTTCATTCTATGTCGCCTCGTTGGCAAGGTCGCGATCTTTTATTTAAAGGGGAATTTGAGACGAATTATTTTATTCTGGACCGCCAGCCCTTCGAGGACTTCAAGGGAGCTTTTGAATTAAGTCCTGCCGGGATTACAGGCATTCGGGCCACGTGGGGAAAACAATTTCAAATGACAGGCCAAGTAACGAACCCCGGGAAAAATCCGTATCTGAAACTCCTGTTGCGTGTGGCGAATTATGACCTTGGGACCGTCCACCAATTCGCGGCAAAGCCTTTACCGAGGGCGCTCGGAGGTCGTTTGGAAGGGCAACTCTCGGTCGAGGGGGATCTTGCGAAGCCGGAGGTTTCGGGCATTTTCAATATTCATGACGGAAAATGGGGGCAACTTGATTATGACCGTGGTATCATTCAACTCCGTGGATTTCTTCCATATCTGCCCCTAAAGGATTGCAAGATATGGAGAGGCCGGACAGTTTTCTATTTGAACGGGGCTCTGGATCTAAAACTCGATAATATATTCGCAGGAGTAAAAGTTCAGACGCCGGACAACCTGGTGATCTGGAAGGGCATTGATGCTGCGCTTCATAGTAAGGACAACAGCCTGGAACTGAATACGTCAAAAATCGGTCGGTGGGGAGAATTTTCAGTTTTAGAGTCCCACTCTCCTGAGGCGAAGGTCGAAGAGGGCGAAGCTAAGGACTCTGACAAGGAAGAAGACAAAGTTTTTTTTGGACCGAAATTAAAGTTTTAACGGGGTGATTATGTCGGATTGGAATGATCTTAAGCGGACCGTATCGGTTCGGTCGTGGCTGCAAAGGTTCGGGGCCGGGTGTTTGGACATCTTCCAGGGTGCCGGCGGGATTGCGCTACTTTTTGGGGACGCGTGCCTTTTATTGATCTCCAAAAAGATCCGTTGGAAGGCGACGCTCGATCAGATGAACAAGATCGGCGTTCAGTCGCTCCCCTTGGTTTTTCTTACAGCGTTTTTTACAGGCATGGTTCTCGCCCTTCAATCGGCTTATCAGCTGAAACTTTTTTCTGCCGAGAAATTCACGTCCGATCTTATCTCGGTTTCTCTGTGCCGTGAACTCGGCCCGGTTCTGACCGCCATGGTGGTGGCGGGTCGTGTTGGAGCTTCAATCGCCGCTGAGCTCGGCACGATGAAAGTGACGGAGCAGATCGATGCCCTAAAGTCTCTTGCCATGAATCCTGTCCAATATCTTGTGATCCCGAGATTTATCGCGGCGTTGTTCATGCTTTTCTTGCTGACCATTTATGCGGATGTGATCGGGATGTTCGGCGGGTATCTGATCTCGGTTTTTAAGCTCGGAATGAGTTCCCATATGTACATCAAACGTGGGATCGATGCTCTGGTGGTCAAGGACGTTGTCACGGGTCTCATCAAAGCATTTTTCTTTGGCGGGATCATTTCGATCGTGGGATGCTACTTCGGTTTTACGGCGCGCGATGGAGCCGAAGGCGTGGGACGGGCGACGACGCTCGCGGTGGTGGTTTCTCTTATCATGGTCATTGCTTCCGACGCACTTTTTTCGGCGATCTTTTATTTCTTTTAACGAAGGAGCGGTTTTTTGTGATCAAGATCCAGGGCATCCACAAGTGGTTCGGAACACATCATGTCCTGAAAGGGATTGATCTGACCATTAAGGAAGGGGAGACGGTTGTGATCATCGGCCGTTCGGGGTGCGGGAAAAGTGTTCTCTTGAAGCATATTATGGCGATTCTGGAGCCTGACGAAGGGGATATTCTGATCGATGGGCGTTCCATGCTCACCATGCTCCCGGATGAGCAGGATCAGTGCCGGCTGCAGCTGGGGATGCTTTTTCAGGGGGCCGCGCTCTTTGATTCTCTGACGGTCCTCGAGAATGTCGGATTTTCTCTTCTTGAACACACAAGTCTTTCTGAGGAAGTGATCGCTCAGAAAGTTTTAGAAAAACTGCGCATGGTGGGGCTTGAGGGGATTGAGAATTTGATGCCCGCCAGTCTTTCGGGGGGCATGAAAAAAAGGGTGGGTTTGGCGCGGGCGATCTGCAATGAACCGAAGATCATTCTTTATGATGAGCCGACCACGGGACTCGATCCAATCAACGCGGACGTTATTAACGAGCTTATTTTGGGGATGCAGAAGCAACTGAAGGTTATTTCGATCGTAGTCACTCATGATATGACCAGCGCATACAAGGTGGCGGACCGGATCGCCATGCTTTACGAGGGGCGGATCATCGGCATCGGGACGCCTGATGAGATCCGGAATTCCCCAGATCCTATTATTCAGCAATTCATTACCGGATCGGCGCGGGGCCCGATCACGGATAAGCAGCAAAAGGAGACGGAGTCATTATGAAAAAGAAAAG
>JBAXGK010000232.1:0-3898 GCA_037139435.1 Candidatus Omnitrophota bacterium
CTTCCGTGTGCTGCGCATACAGTTCTTGCTTTACCTTCTCAGTCGCTTCCGTGTGCTGCGCATACAGTTCTTGCTTTACCTTCTCAGTCGCTTCCGTGTGTTGCGCCTGCAGTTCATACTTTACCTTCTCAGTCGCTTCCGTGTGCTGGACACTCAATGCCTGCTTCTCATCATGAATCTTTCGTAGTTTTTCATTCAAATCCTTGGCCCGCCGTTCCCAATCCGAGTCAACCCCCGAGGATATAGACGCCGCGGGTTTTTCTTCAGAGACCGGATGAGGGTGCGAAACAATCGAAGGAGTTTCCTGAATAGGCTTCGCAGGAGGAGGTGTATAGTGCGGCGCTAACGATGGAGCTTCCTGAAAAGGCTTCGCAGGAGGAGGCGTATATTGCGACGCTAACGATGGAGCTTCCTGAATAGGCTTCGCAGGAGGAGGCGTATAGTGCGACGCTAACGATGGAGCTTCCTGAAGAGGCTTCACAGGAGGAGGCGTATAGTGCGACGCCAACGATGGCGCTTCCTGAACAGGCTTCGTAGCAGGAGGCGTATAGTGCGGCGCTAACGATGGCGCTTCCTGGATAGGCTTTGACGGCAACGGAGCCTCATAGCTTTTGGGCGCTTCCGGCTTCATTTCATAGCCAGCTGTCTTCTTTTCAACAGGAGCTGCCTCCACAGGCTTTACATTCCCCGTTTTCTCCGGGGCCAGAACTTCCGCGGGCCCAGTCTCATTCTTCATAAAAAAAGAAAGATCCGGTGTCTGTGGCCAAACAACCTGAAAACAATTTTTCTTGATCATATCGTGATTCGTCGTTTCCGTAACCGCACCAATCGTCTGAAAAAACTTCTTGATACGCGCTGCGAGGCCAAAGGATATATTGTCCACAAGAATGAGCGGCATGTTCGCGAGAACCTGCTCAGCGTCACGCTTATCAATTCCAAAAATCTCCTCAAGGCGCTTCACGATCTCCTTCTTGTTCTTGGAAGGAACCGACTGGAGCACAACACCCCAATCTTCAGCAGCATGGATGGATTTAGATTCATTCATGTAAATAGCCTCTACTTTCCTTTTGAATTAATGTTTTATGCCTGATTCGCATCCACAAAACAATTCAGCAGCAATCAGGCCAGTCCGAATCCCTCTCAAAGCAGTATAAAGACTTGGGCACTCCGAATCAATTTCGGGTATTATACCCCGACTCAATAATTTTTCTAGCACCGTATTTTATTATCTCAAAGGCGCATCCATGATAAAAATAGGGAAACTCTCTTTAAAAACTCCGGTATTCCAGTCCCCCATGGCTGATTGTACGGACATCGCGTTTCGCCTGATCGCCCGTGACCTCGGGCTCGAACTAGCCTTCACAGAAATGATCTCCGCCGAAGCCCTTGCTCGGGAAAACAAACGGACGCTCCCACTCGTCCGCAGGATCCCGGGAGACAAACCTCTCGGGGCTCAACTCGTCGGCCACAACCCGATTTCCATGGGAAAAGCCGCGGCCATGATCGAAGCGATGGGATTCGAGATCCTCGATCTGAACTTCGGATGTCCTGTGCGCAAAATCACGGGGCCCGGTGCGGGATCCGCGTTGCTTCAACGACCTGACCTCGCGACAAAAATCTTTGAAAATGTCATGTCCCATGTAAAAAAGATCCCTGTCACCGTTAAGATGCGTACCGGCTTCACCGATCCGAGCGGCAAGGAAGCTCTTCGCATTGCCCAACTTGCGGAAGAACAGGGCCTTTCCGCCGTCACCATTCATGGACGCACCCGCGCCCAAGGCTACACAGGAAAAGCAGACTGGGGCGTGATCGGCCATATAAAGAAATTCATGAAAATCCCTGTCTTCGGAAACGGAGATGTTTTTACTCCAGAAGACGCCAAACGAATGATGGAAATGACGGGATGTGACGGAGTAGCCATTGGCCGAGGCGCTCTCGGAAATCCGTGGCTCTACGGTGGCATCCGCGCCTGTTTAGCGGGCCACGTACCCAGCAAACCCTCGTTTGAAGAAAAGAAACGCGTCGCACTCGAGCATATCCGTCTCGAGGTCAAGTATGAGGGGGAAAAGATGGGAGTGCTTCAATCTCGAAAGATCGCAGCCTGGTATTTTAAGGGCTGTCCCAACGTCGCCCAGTTTCGTAATAAGACCAATCGTGCCACCTCTTTAAAAGAAATGACCTCGCTGATTATTAATTACAAAGAAGTAAACGGATAATCGGGACCGCACGCATCGAAAACTGGAATAACGCCAGCCAAAGGATCCTGCCTGATTTCCTTCTGACCCAATTCCCTACATGTGCCGCCGCACCCAGTCCGACGAGCGATCGGCTGAGGAACGGTAAACGATCGAGGCGATGATCTTCTTGAGGGTCTGACGGAGTATCTTCACAAAAAGCGACTGAGGCCTGAAATCCGCGGGCGCGAAATGTTCCGCGCGATGCTCCGCCACCATGGCTTTAACGGCACGAGGCACGCGACGCGCCGGGTCATAAACCGCGATAGCATTCCCCCCGGCCTTCTGGATCACCGTCATAGAGGGAACATCCGTGATCCCGTCACCCACATAGATCATGTTACGGAAAGGAATGCGGCGCTCCGTCTCCGGCATATGCTCGTTGATGCTTTCACTAAGCTTAAACTTGCCCTTATTGATGCGAAAAAGAAACTGCGTCTTATTCGTGTCATTGATGACGAGTTTTGGAAATATGGGCCGCCCCCCCTGAAAATCATATTCGCAGGCGTAGATCTTCTTAAAATACTTCCGGATACTGGAGCCATCGAGGAGGTCTTGAAGCCCGCTTGAAATGATGTAATGCTCAAGTGTGATGCCGGCCTCAGAGACTTCTGGAAGAGATCGTATGAACGTATCGAGCTGGTCGAAATAGCCTTCAGCAACGCCGGGATAATAAGGAACGTGCTTTGCAAATTCTCTTAGTTTGCGCTTGGTAAGAGGTCTCTTTTTAAAAACGGGGTCGTCGATCAAAAGCTTTAAATAGGCGAGCGTTTTCTCATAACCTCTCCGGTTCACCAGCGACTGAGATCTTGCCCAAAACTTCTTTTTATCGATCCCATACGCCTTAAAGATCGTCTCTTCCTGCATATTGCCGGGCGAAAGCGTCCCATCAAAATCATAGACGATCGCGATTATATTTTGTGCGGTTTTTTTAGATTTTCGCGGCATTAGAGAAGCTCCTCATCCAAAGAACCGATATCTAAAACAAGGACGGGCCTGATCCGGAAGGTTCTTGAAGCATCCTCGCAGATCAGACCCGCAATGCTATAACTAAATCCAAACTCCAAAATGGTTACTTTGTCGTCGGAGCTGCTTCCACCTTCAAACCAAGACTGCGTGCACGTTCGACTTGGATGTACTGAGATAGCGTCCGGATGTTCTGCGAAAAGCTCTTCTTCTGATCATCCGTCAGCTTGTCGTTCGGACTGGGAAGCTGGATCTGACCAACAGGGAAAAGAAGTGCCGCTTCATTGCTTGGGACGAGCACATCGATCCGGCCATTCACGTTATTCAGACGATAAACAACGCCTTCATAACCAAAAAGCGAATAGGCTTCCGGAGGACTCATGCGCCGGGAATTCTCGACACCTATTTTCACAACGAACGCGGAAGCGACAATGGCAACCGCAACGATCACTGCAATAATAATGTTCTTCATTTACTTCCTCCTAGGGTTTCTTAACACAACTTCTTCTGCACTATTAACGACCACTCCTCGCATTGCATTAACTTCTAAAACAACCTTATTTGAAATACCGCTCTCTGTAGAACTTAAGCTCCGCGATCGATTCCCGGATATCGGATAACGCACGGTGCGACTTCCCCTTCGCCGGCTCCTTATCCTTCGGGTACCAGCGCGCAATCAGAGCCTTGAGGGAACTAAC
>JBAXGK010000233.1:0-3892 GCA_037139435.1 Candidatus Omnitrophota bacterium
CACGGTGAATTTGTTGAGCGGGGCAATGCCAATGCCGGAAAGAACCAGCCTGCGGATAGTTTCCTGCTCCTGGATCTCTCCGACGATCTTTGGTTTGATTTTATGCGAGACAAAGTAATCCTGAATGGCCAAATAAATTTGGCTGTGTGCCGTGGGCAGTATGAGAGGCGCCCCGTTCAAATCCGCCGGTATTTTTTTATATTTTTTTGCAAGAGAGGTATGAACGCAAAAAACAACCGGAATTTTGGCTATTAGGCGGCATTCGATGTCTTCCTCGGCATATGTCTGGGCGATGGAGTCGGACAACGCCAGGTCTAATTGGTGAGTCTTTAGCCCTTCACTCAACAATTCCGTGTTATCTTCGTGAAGCGATATATAAACTCCGGGTTCTATGTGAAGCAGAAACATAAGCAGTGCATCGACGACGGAGCGGGGGACATGATGCGAGATACCAATCTGAATTTTTATTCTTCCTTTTTGCGAAATGTCCTTCAGGCTATCCAGCATTTCCGCGCCTGTATCAAATATTTCAGTCGCGTAAAATAATAGATGGCGCCCTTCCTCGGTCAGCGTTAAGCGTTTTTTTCCCTGCCGCTCGAATAGCTGAAGATTTAAATAGGACTCAAATTGCTTGATCTGCGTGCTTAAGGTCGGTTGGCCCAGCCGTAATTGGGCGCTTGCTTTCGATACGGATCCAAGTCGCGCAATGGTATAAAAATAGTAAAGATGATGGTAGTTAAACGGGATCATATATACCTCAAATAGATATTACATATCGATATTATCCATTTTACTAATATGGCTTTATAAAGGATACTTATTTTATAGGCCATGGGGAGTCAACGCGATACCTGGGGAGGCGACAATGTTACAGGCATTAAAAAATCATCTGTGTCAGCTTGCTGAGTATTCCGTTCCAAACTTGCCACCCATTCCGATAATTACCTGCCACCCATTCCGAAAATAGTCTGCCACCCATTCCGATAATTATCTGCCACCTGTTCCGGTAATTACCTGCCACCCCTCTTTCGGACGGGTAAAATATCTTCCTTTTGAGTCATAAAACCCAAAAGGAGGAAACATTGAAAAGAAAAAAGAGGGTATCAATGCAAAAAATCAGAGAGATGGTGAGATTGGGAATACTGCTGTCCTTAAGCGACCGGCAAGTCGCTCGAAGCGTCGGTGCGTCGCGCCCGACGGTGGCTTCCTACCTTGCCCGTCTTGAATCGACGGGAAAAACGGCCCAAGAGCTTCTGGCGCTGTCGGATGACGAGCTCCTGCTGCTCGTAAAAGAGGGTGAGCCTGGAAGGCCCTTAAAAACAAAGGTTCTTCCCGAATGGCAGGAAGTCCGCCAAGAGCTCGGGAAAAAAAGCGTGACTCTTCAGCTTCTGTGGCAGGAGTACATCCAGGATCATCCCGACGGATACAGGCTCTCCCAGTTTTGCGAGCTATACCGCTGCTGGAAAAAGGGTCTTGCAATCTCCATGCGGCAGGACCATAAGGCGGCAGAGAAGCTCTTCGTGGACTTTGCCGGACAGACGATTCCCGTTCACGACCCTTTCACCGGAGGGATCATCCAGGCACAGATCTTTGTCGCTACACTCGGCTTTTCAAGCAAGAGCTACGCCGAGGCTGTCCCCGACCAGACGCTCCAAAACTGGATCATGGGACAGGTACACGCCTTCGAGTTCTTCGGGGGTGTCACCGAGATCGTTGTTCCCGACAACCCCAAGGCCCTTGTATCCAAAGCCTGCTTCTATGATCCGGATTTAAACCCCGCTTACCTTGAGATGGCAAGCCATTACGGAGTTGCGATTGTGCCGGCAAGGGTAAGGCATCCAAAAGACAAGGCGAAGGTTGAGTCGGCGGTGGGTCTTGTCGAGAGATGGATCCTCGCCTCCCTGCGTAACCGGAAATTCTTCAGTTTTGAAGAATTGAACGCGGCCATCCGGGAGAAGCTCGAATACTTAAACAATCACCCCTTCCAAAAACTCGAGGGTTCAAGAGAAGAACTTTTTGACCGGCATGAGAGACAAGCGCTTAAACCTTTACCCGCCAACCGTTACCTCTTCGCCTTCTGGAACAAAACAACCGTGAACATCGACTACCACATTGAAGCGAATAAGCGCTATTACAGCGTGCCCCATCAGCACCGGGGACAAAAAGTCGATGTGCGTTATAACGCGTCCACAGTCGAGGTCTTCTTAAGAAGAAAAAGGATCGCCAGTCACCTCATAGACCCAAAGTTGGGAAAGTACCAAACGGTGAAAGAGCATATGCCGCAATCCCACAGGGAGTATCTGGAGTGGCCGCCTTCCCGGATTGAAAACTGGGCCTCGTCCGTGGGCCCGTCCACCGGAGAAGTCGTCAAAAAAATCATTCAGTCCAAGACCTTCCCGGTTCAAGGGTATCGCGCGTCTTTGGGGGTCATCAGCCTTGGGAGACGATTTTCAAATGAGCGTCTTGAGAAAGCCTGCCAGAGGGCGCTTTCCATCGGAGCCCATAACTACCAAAGTGTCCGGTCTATTCTCGAGAAAGGACTCGACCGGCAGATGCCGCGAATACTCGAAAGTTTGTGCCAAGTGCGCCATGAAAACATCCGTGGCAGCGCCTACTACACCCCCGCAAAGGAGGTGGTCCAAGAGCAAAACAACCAAGAACCACAAGCGGTCTAAAACAACAACTAACCAAACGAGGAATAAAGACATGTTGAATCATCCGACACTCGAAAAACTCAAAGAACTTAAACTCCACGGGATGGCACGCGCCCTTGAAGAACAGCTTGCCTCGGAGAGAGCCAAAAACCTCTCTTTCGAAGAAAGGCTCGGGCTCCTGGTGGACCGCGAGGCAACCGACAAAGACACAAGGAGGCTCTCCTCGAGGCTTAAGAGAGCGCGTCTCAGGCTTCCTTCCGCGGTTATGGAAGATATCGACTTAAAAGCATCCAGGGGTCTTGATCGATCGCTTGTCAACTCTCTTGCCTCCTGCGACTGGGTGAGAAAAAAACAGAACGTCCTCATCACCGGCGCCACAGGGTCTGGAAAAACCTACCTTGCCTGTGCACTGGGGCATCAGAGCGCCAGGGAAGGATTCCGGATCCGGTACTTCCGGGCGGGAAGGCTCTTCCAGGAGCTTGGGATCGCCCGGGGGGACGGCCGATATGCAAAAGTGCTCGAGGGGCTGTCAAAAGCCGATGTTCTCATTCTCGACGACTGGGGACTGTCATCTTTGGGAGATTTGGAAAGGATGGATCTTCTGGAGGTGATGGAAGACAGGCATGCGCTTCGGTCCACGATCATCGCAAGCCAGCTCCCCCTGGAGAAGTGGCATGAGACGATCGGGAACCAAACGATCGCCGACGCCGTCCTTGACCGTCTTATTCACAATGCTCATACCTTGAACCTGAAAACCAAAAACTCGATGAGAGAAAGAAAAAAGGACGATTGAAAAAGCTTTGCGGTAGAATGTTAATCAATCATTAAAACCCGTCGCTTAACGCTCCGATTTAAGCGACAGCGAGAGCAAAAAAAGAGGGGTGGCAAGCTAAGACCGGAATGCCCGGCAGACTAATTCCGGAATGGGTGGCAAGTTAATTTCGGAATGAGTGGCAAAGTTGAGCGGAATATGCACCGCCAAAACTTGCCGGTAGAATCGATCGCGACGTCCCGTAAATTATAAGTCCGCAGACCCCGCGACTGGATTTTCGCCGCCAGGGCCGTGTAGATCGTCTCGTCATCACTGTCTTTGGACAGAAAGGTGCTGGCAAGTGACAGCGCCAAAGATAATGCCAATAAGGCGACAAGCATTAAAACAAAACTTCTTTTTTTCAAATTCGAGTGTTCCTATTTACCGTTTACCCGTTACCAGTTCAGTTAATGCCTACCGGACCAGG
>JBAXGK010000234.1:0-3886 GCA_037139435.1 Candidatus Omnitrophota bacterium
TTTAATTATGACCAAGACCGTTTGGTTGTTCTCGGGGACGTGTGCGACGGATATCCCGATGTTCGGCAGTGCATCGATGAGCTTCTAAAGATAAAAAAATGCGATTTTATTATGGGCAACCACGACGTGTGGGCATTGGATTGGGCTTTAACGGGGAAGAAGCCGGAAATCTGGATAAGCCAGGGCGGCGAAAATACGATTCGCTCCTACGCCGGCGGGCCGATGCCTAAGGAGCACATTGATTTCTTAAAAAGCGGGCAGTTTTGGCGCGAGATTGGGAGCCAGTTATTTGTTCACGGCGGCTTCAATCCAGATATTCCGCTATTAACGAACGACGCGCAGACGTTGGTCTGGGACCGCGATCTTCTTGACAGGGCTTGCCTGATACAGGGGATTGATCCCCGGTATAAATTTGACAGCCACACGGATATTTTTCTCGGGCATACCCCGACTGAGGCTTATGGCACCCTTGAGCCCATCAAAGCCTGTAATGTCTGGGCTCTGGACACAGGCGCGGGGTGGTCGGGGAAATTGACGATCATGGATATCAAGACAAAGGAATACTGGCAGTCGGATCTCACGCCATCGCTTTATGGCGGAAATCCTGGCAGGATAGGGTGAGCTGCGACGCGCCTTCAGAGGCCATCCGACAGCACTACGGATGTCCTGCGCGGTGAGCCACCCTGTGAAAAGTGTCACAAAGATGCTACAAGTGCCTGTAAACCCGCCACATCACATCTAGAGAGCGTCTGACTGGGTGTTACTTGTCTCTTTAGAGAGCGCCATGACGCTGTCGAGGCTGGCATGGTATACTTTAAAAACGCACCTTCTGACAAGTTCAATAAGATTGATCATTGGGCGTAAAATGCGGATTCAATCTTCGGCCGAAATTTAAGAAAAATTAGGAGATTACGATGGACGACCATAAGTTTGAAGAACTGGTCCAAATGCGTAAGGCGTGGGTTGATTCATCGCGGGCCAACGGCTTCAATTTCGATGATATCCTTTCCGGACTTTATAATGACCCGTCTCACTTCCTCTTTGAGATAATTCAAAACGCCGAAGATGCTGGTGCGAAGCGCGTTACTTTTAATCTTACCACAGAGAAGTTGACGGTGTGCCACGATGGAAGAGACTTTGACTTCAAAGACATTGAAGGCATTACCGGGATCGGCATTTCGAGAAAGAAAACGGATCTGAATGCCATCGGAAAGTTTGGCTTGGGGTTCAAATCCGTTTTTGCGGTTACAGAATCCCCCCAAATATTTTCCGGCAAATACAGCATACAGATTGACGATTTCGTCGTACCCTCCAGCCTTGAGCAAACCGAAAAGCACAAGGGGACGAGAATCGTTCTACCGTTCAATCGTAAAACTCGTTCAAAGAACGAGGTTTATAGCGCTGTCGCGCAAAAACTCGACAACCTTGGATTCCAGAGCCTCCTTTTTTTGAGACATATCGAAGAGATTCAGTGGGATACACCCGAGAAAAAAGGGCGTTATCTCAAATCGTCGAAGGACGTTTTGGCATCCCCGTGGGCCAAAAGAGTGACGTTAATTTCCACGGAGCGTGCTCAGGAATATTTGGTCGTCGCCAGGCCCATCGAAATTGAAGGAAAGAAAATAAAGGTCGAGATCGCTTATCTTCTCGGAGCGGACGAGAATGACACGATGAGGATTGTTCCTGTCAGTGATTCCAAACTGGTAGTCTATTTTCCGACTGAAAAGCTGACGCATCTGAAATTTCTTATTCAAGGCCCTTATAAAACAACTCCGAATCGTGAAAACATTCCCTTGGATAACGAACAGAACCAACACATATTGAAAGAGACGGCGGTTCTTGTCGCGGAAAGTCTATCAATCATTAAAGCGCTAGGTTTTTTCGATGTCAACTTCTTGGCGCATCTTCCCATAAGCGTGGAGGATAAGGGTAGTGATGTGATTTATAGTTCGATGTATGAAGCGGTTAAAGCGAAGTTTCTTTCGGAAGAAGCTTTAATGCCAACAAATCGGGCGTCGTTCGCAAAGACGGGCGATGTTATTCTGGCGCGAGGCAGGGAATTGACGGCTTTTTTCAAACAAGATGATATTGAAAAGCTTTTTTCAAAAACGGAATGGCTGGACACGGATATTACCTATGACAAAACGAGGCAGTTAAGGGATTATCTTGTTAAAGAAATGGGTGTGGAGGAGGTTGATTTTGAATCTTTCGCCAGGTTAATTTCGGTTGATTTCTTGAAGGAAAAATCAGATGAGTGGATGATCGGGTTTTACAAGAGGTTGCGTGAGCAACCCGCGCTGTGGCGCGAAAGAAGCGGTCGGCAAAAGGCGGGCATTTTGCGTCAAAAACCTATTATCCGCCTTCAAAATGATGAACACATAGCTCCTTATGATGCGCTCGACCAGATCCAGGTCTATCTTCCGGGCGTGGCGCATAGCTGCTATAAGACGGTGAAGCGTTGTTTGATGGAAGATGAGGACGTCCGTGCTTTTTTAAAGGTGCTTGGCTTAAAAGAACCGGATGCGATCACCGAGGTGACTGACTTCGTATTACCAAAATATGGATCGGCTGAAATGCCGTCTCCGGATAATTTGACAGATTACTATGATGATCTTAGCAAGATGCTTTCTGTCTACGAAACATTGCCGGCCAACCAGAAGAGCGGATGGATCGATGGCCTGAAGAACCTCGCGATAGTGCTTTGCAAGTCATCAGATAGCGGCGAGTTTTTCTTTAAAACACCAGCTGAAACCTATTTTCCCACCCGTGATCTTTTAGCATATTTTAGCGGTATGTCGGCTGTCCATTTCGTGGCCAAGGATCTTCTTGTGCGATTCGCGGAAAAAAAGAAGCTTTTGGAAACCTTTCTGAGAGAGATAGGCTGCTCTGACTGTATTAGACGTATTGAGGTCCCTTCCACCCTTACTTTCGAAAAGAAAAAACAGTTGGTGGGTGAGGTTAAAGGCAATGAAACGATCACGGATTATGACTATCACAAGCTTGAAGAGTTTCTCCGAACGGTGGATCATGAAAAGTCCATTGCGTTGTGGCGGCTGTTGCTGAAGCATTTGGGGAAACTTGGTGGCAGTGAATCGGCACATTTTTTTCATGGGATGATAGAGTGTATAAACTACAGGCAGACCGATACGAAGTATTTTGATTCCAGGATCGTTAAGCGCTTGAAAGGTGCAGCCTGGCTGTATGGAGTGAGTCGCGAGATGAGCACGGCGGGTGGTATGTTTTTCTCCGAGTTGAGCGATGATTATGAGAAATCCTCACCGAATGTGGATGCGTTGGTGAGACTGTTGGGATTCAAGTCGGATCTTATCGATAAGCTTCCCGCCCAGTACCAAGAATTGCTCAGCCTTGTCGAAGACCTTACGTCATCGGAGCTGAAGGAGGTCGTTGAATCGGTTAAAGGGAAGAGAGCGGCAACCAATAATATATCGTCGGAGAGTGAAGACGCGGTGATTTCCAGCCCAAAAGTGAACGGGATAAATGAACCTTTGCCGGAAGTGGCTGCCTCCGTTGCGCCTGAGCCTGAAGATCAGGATGAGCCTGATAAAAAACGACCGCCCAGACCTCAAATTGAGCCTGCTGCGTCTCTGGCATCTTCATCTCCGCAGAATCCAACTAAGAAAAAAGCGGATGACCCGAGATTGGTAACCCCAACTAATGAGACTCCTAGGGGTGCAGCTTCCAAAGGAAAGTATTCGGAGAAGACAACTGAAACAACGCCTATAGAACATAAAGACCAACACGCAGAGCCTAAAGAAGGTACAGAGGACGCGAAGGTAGGTAGAAAAACAGGGGGTTAGAGAAGGTATGTGGAGTTAGATAGTGATCCGAAAAGCGAAGATGCTGACCCGGTGCAAAAGCAACACAA
>JBAXGK010000235.1:0-3869 GCA_037139435.1 Candidatus Omnitrophota bacterium
ATAAGTGTGCACAAGCCCCGTGGTTTTCGTGGTCCCCTTGCTCATGACGGTTCCCTCACGGAACACTTTGAGAGCCTCTTCGGGAGTCTTGAACGATTCGAGGATGGGATGATCTTCATCGATATCCTCGTAATTATTCGCGTAGAGCACAAAATCCACTTGGTGCGGCAGGGTGATATTGGCATAGGTGGTGATCGGCAGCGCGATCCGGGCATTCACCTTCGACGGGCTCATGATAATAGCGCGGTCGATCTGGCCAAGAGCATAACCGGGTTTCAGGTCATCAAGCCGGAGAAACGCGCCCGTCTCCGTTCCGTACCCGACAACGCTCCCGTCTTCCTTAAGCTCGAGAGATCCCATATCGTCGGCAATCACCATCACATCCTGGATCTCTTCGGCCCCGAAACCCCGCATGGCTTCAAGGGTCTCCGATTTTCCGGCGCCGGTATCCCCGATCAAAAGGAGCGTGGCAGGCTTTTTTCCCTTCAGATAAATTTTCATGAATGCGCCGTGAAACGGCATCCGGCCGGTCTTGATGCGTTTGATGTTGTGCAGCGTCAGGATCATTTTTTTGAGATACCCGAAATATCCGAACCGGTCGGAGTCCGGGACCGCACCGATGAGCATCCCGTTTTTCTCATCATCAAAAAAAACCGTCGGGAAAACGCCCGGCCATTCAAGGGAGTTCTCCGGAGCTCCATAGACAAAAACGGCGTCCGGTTTTCGTTTGAGGTCTTCATCCGTGGCCAGTTCAAAAAGGTTGCAGAGCGACAGACCCATCTCAAAGAATTTTTCTTTAAAATAGACCGGGATAAGGAGATCGCCCGCTTTGACCGGATAACAAAGCCACTCGTCGCGCTTCAGATCGAAACGACCGAGAGGATTCTCCCGAATCCTTTCGAATTTTCCTTCCCGTGTGTTATTGAGCTGATTGAGCACAAGCGGCGGGTAAAAGAGCACTTGGCGGATCACCGGGATCGCGTTCAATTTCTCGTAGACTTCTTCAGGATACGGCACCATGACGGGGCAGACGATCGCAGCCATCTCAGCGCCCGCAGCCACCTGGCGGTAGATGCGCGGGTGCGTGCCGGTGATATTCTCCTGGATCTCGCGATAGGTCCGGCGAACGAGATCGGTCAGATCCTCGATCGTATCATTGAACGTGCGGAAGGGACGCTTGTCATACTCTTCGCCCTCAGAATCGCAGATAATGAAACGGTCGAAACTGCGCCAATAATTGTAAAGATATTCGACAAAATCATTGAGGGCGTTCTTGTCGCGAAGGAAATACTCAGAGCCCGGAACGACGCGAGCCACCAGATCGATCGACATCTTTTCGAGGAACTCGAGTGCCTGGATCAGAAGCCGGATGTTGGCATCATTCGCCTCTTGGGAGCCGAAGACCTTCAATAGGAATGATTTGCGACGCACAAGTGCCGCGACGGCTCGTTTAATGATCTCGTAACAGAGATCGCTCCGAAGCAGCTCCTCGGAAGAATCGCAGATCTGGTTTTTTAACCGGATAAAAACTTTTTTTTCGGAGATCTTGAAAGAACCGGCAAAAGAAGCGGGACACATTTTTTTACTTTTACTCCGTTAGAGATGGGAAGCGCTCTCTTTAATAGCTTCCGTTTATAAACCCATTCTGTCCATTTAAAAAACTACCGTTTTCATCCAAACAACGTCGGATGATTTTTTGTCATCCTAGAACGGGGCGAACCGGCCAGCCCCGCTAGAAAAGCAATCCAGCATAAAGGTTTGCCATTCGTTAGTCCGTCGATAATCCCGGGCTTAAATGGCATTTCATTTAGTTTCTAACGGGGCCAGGAGGCCGCGATCCCGGAAACTTCTTCGAGCATTTTTTTGCGCTCCTCATCGGTCACGGTCGGCACGGACCCGAAATACTTGTGACCGACCATCTCCATGCCACAGAAGCGAAACGTGTCGTTATCGATGATCTGTTCCATGCTCTTGATCCCACCGGAAGATTCAGCAACCGCGAGCGGCGCGCCCAGCGTGCTGATGATATAGACTTTTTTCCCTGGGATGAGGCCCACGGGCCCCGTCGCCGCGTAATCGTAGGCAAAGCCTTTGCTAAACACGCGGTCGATATACCCCCCCGCGATCGAAGGCATACGGCTCCACCAAATGGGATAAAGAAAGGTGATCTGGTCGGCCCAGCGGACATGATCCTGTTCGATCGCGATATCGCCCGGGACTTTCCCTGCGAGAAAAGACTGAAAATCGTCGGCCTTAAGCACCGGATCAAAATGCAGCGCGTAAAGATCGCGCACGCGGACATCCTGTCCTTTTTCCTTCAGGACTCGAACCAGGGTTTCCTTGATAGCATGGTTAAAACTCGCGGTATTGGGATGAGCATAAACAATCAAATGTTTCACAATTTACCCCGTTAGAGATGGGAAGCGCTTATCAAAAGCGCTTCCGTTAATTTTAAAAATAGTGCGAAATTTTTCCGTTAGATCCATTCGCTGAAATTCGTTACCGCTGATCTCTAACGGGGTGAACCTCTTTAATCCGTAGATTTTACTATAGCACAGTTTCGGGAACTTCCTGAAAATCTCCCGGGAGAACCCGCTTGCGCTTATAGACGGTCGGGGTTTTTCAAGAACCAGGCAACGGTCCGGCGGAGTCCCTCGGAGAATGAAACAGAAGGCCGGAAACCCAGGAGACGCTTTGCTTTCGTGATATCCGCGAAAGTACGCCGGATATCGCCCTGGCGTTTGGGTGTGTGTCGAACCTTCACCTTCTTCACACCTAGGATCTTCTGGATCCCAGTAAGGCAATCGATGACCCGCGCTTCCTCGTGGCTTCCGATGTTGAAGGCTTCGCCGGAAATGCCTGACTTTTTTATGGCAAGAAGATTGGCAGCCACCACATCATCCACGTAGACGAAGTCGCGAGACTGTTTTCCATCCCAATGGACCTCAGGCGGGACTCCGTCTAGGAAACACTTGAGAAAAAGGGGGACGACGCACGCGTAGCGGGACTTCGGATTCTGACGCGGACCAAAGACATTAAAATAGCGAAGCGCCACCGTCTCAAGCCCGTACAGGGTCGAAAAATTCCGGCAGTAATATTCTCCCATGATCTTGGAAGCGGCGTAAGGAGATTCGGGGCGTGGAAGGATCTCTTCCGTGGAAGGAAATTTTTTTGTTTCTCCGTAGAGGGAGGAGGATGAGGTGAAAATGAAGCGCTTCACGCCCGCTTCCCGGCTCGCCTGAAGAAGCCGGAAGGTTCCCGTTACATTGACCTCGTGGGTCACAAGGGGCTGGTCCACCGATTGAGGCACGTTAGAGATGGCGCCCATGTGAAAAACATAGTGAACCCCGCGAACCGCTTTTCTCACATCTGCGTCGTTACGAAGATCGCCCTGAATAAAATCGATCCTTGAAAAGGCGCTGGCAAGATTTTCTTTTTTCCCGGTCGAAAGATTATCCAGCACCCGGACCCGGAACCCCTTGGAGAGAAGCCCGTCGACCAAGTTCGACCCAATAAAACCAGCGCCTCCGGTGACAAGACAAAGCGGCTTTTTTTTCATAGAGAGCGCATCTTCTGTGGTTCTTATTAAATTTCTTGAGGAGCGGTTGTGGCTTCAAAAAGACACATGCGCTGGACCTTCATACCTTTAAAGAGGATCGCCCCCCCGAACGCCGAGGTGACAGCCCCTCCATTCCAGATCTCCGCGGACTTTTTTCCAAGGCTCTTCCGAAAGCTGATGGCTTTTTCGGTCACCCGGCTCCCCAGAGAAGAATTATCCAGAAAATCATAAGCCGTGATCAGCCCAACCTTATCCTCGTTTGCAAGGATCAGTCCCTCCGGGATCATGACAAGCTTCATGGCGCGTGGGG
>JBAXGK010000236.1:0-3844 GCA_037139435.1 Candidatus Omnitrophota bacterium
ATCGAGAGTTATTTATTGTTTGGTCGGGGGTTGCTGTCGGCCGATGTGACGTCTTGAATAACGGGCAGGTATGGGCAATAGCAGGAGAAAATTCCGATTTTTCTTTGGATGGGATTTCATTTAGGGCGAGCAACAGCGGGTATTAAAAAACGAGGTAATTTTAGTCCTGGATTGTTCGTGATAGCAGGTTTTTAAAGCTTTTTTTAAAAAAGGTGGTCGCGAGCAGTGCTACGAATTGTTTTATATCGCACAATCCGTAACAAGAGGTGGAGAATGTTTCGAAAAACTATTGTTGGCGTTCTAACCCTTTCAGCGTTCATGTGGGGTTCCGACGCTTTCGCCGGGGATGTGGATTTGTTCACTTACTATCCTACGCCACAAGGGCAGTATACGACTTTAAATAGCACGAGTTCCTCCACCTTTGCCACCACGCAGGGGCAAAATTTAAGCATGGGGAGCGTTACGATAACAACCACCGTGGGGCCTGCTACCGATTCTGATTTATTTATCTCGGGGACCATCGTTCAAGATCCTTGGACACTCGTCAATCCTCATGGTAGTGCTGGCGTCGGCGCGCAATTTGAGGAAGTGGGGGGATTTGTTTGGGTCAGTGTTGGCGGCGCGGATAATGATGCAGCTTTCTTTCGCGATAAAAACGGGATTGTTCACTTAAAGGGTTTGGTGGCAGGGGGCAAGCTGCGTATTTCTAACATATTTATATTGCCGGCGGGTTACCGGCCCTCGCTCCTAGAAATCCACCCTATTATCGCATCTCAAAGTGGCACTACCTATCCCGGTATGTGCTATATCGCTCTTGACGGAACTGTGTGGGTCAATGTGGTTGGTGCTCCTGCTGGAGCTTGCAATTGGCTTTCTTTGGATGGTATTACATTTCGGGCGGATGGGTATTAAAGGTTCAGGACGACGGGTCTGGGGAAAATAAATCCTATCACCCGTGTTCCGATGAGACAAGTTTTTTAGAGTGTTTTTTTATTGCTCCACAATCTATGATTTGAGGTGAGAAATGTTCCGAAGAATCCTTTTAGGAGTCGTATTTGTTACCGCGTTCGCAGGGGCGGCTGACGTTTTTGCCGAGACTGTGGAATTGACGGCTTTCTATCCGACGCCCAAGGCGCGGTACAAAAATTTAAATAGTACAAGCGCCACTTGCCTTGCCACTACGGCGGGACAAAATGCCTACATCGGATACACCCAAGCGTCGGTTACGGCGGATGCGGCGCTGGGGAGTCCGGTACTGCAGCATGTGCCGGTTGTGGATGATGGCCGGTCGGATTTATTTTTAAGCGGATCCATCGCTCAAGAGGCGTGGCAGGATGTTAATTTCCTGAATGGCTGGAGTAATAATCTCTGGGGTCATAACTATGCTCATTACTTTCGCGACAAAAGCGGGATCGTTCATTTGCAAGGTTTGGTGGTGAGGGTGGCGGGGGCGTTTGGGATAACAAATTTTATATTTAACTTGCCGGTGGGTTACCGGCCCGCAAGACGAGAAAGGTTTATTGTTGGGACGTACGGGGATGCTCCCCCGCAGCCAAATACGTCGGCGGGCTTATGTTATGTTGCTGCTAACGGAAACGTTATCGGAATGACTGGATCCAATAATTGGTTTTCTCTGGACGGTATTACATTTAGTGCTGTTGGGTATCAAGACGCATGAGCCAGGAGTTGGGGCGGAATATCCTGGAAATGGAGAGACGATAAACAGCCAGGGCTCCTCTTTGACGTAGAAGGCCTTCTGAGAGTTTGAATTTCCACGGGCTTCAATTTGAGTTTATTGACATTCCCAAGATGCTTTTGTATGATACCGCAAATGGGACAGCAATCAGCGGCCATCCAGCATATTTCAAGGCGCAAGACAACGCGAAACGCGTTTGTGTTTGCGCTTTTTTTGTCTAATTTCCCCCTTAATTAAACTAAACGAAGGAGCCATCTATGTCAGTTTTTATCGGACGGGATCGTAAAGCACGCAGGGCTTATGGTTTTGACGAGATCGCCTTGGTGCCCGGAGACAGAACCATCAATCCGGATGAAGTCGATATCAAAATGCCGTTGGGAAAGATGACCCTTGAGATCCCGTTCTTGGCGTCCGCGATGGACGGCGTTGTCGATCCGAAATTCGCGATCGCGATGGGGAAGCTCGGCGGTCTGGCTGTTCTGAACCTTGAGGGGATCTACACTCGCTACGACGATTATAAGGAGATCCTTGAGGAAATTTCGAAGTCCTCGCCTGAAAAAGCGACCCAGCTGGTGCAAAGACTTTATGTGAAGCCCATTAGTGAAAAGCTGATCGCTAAGCGCGTTAGGGAGATCAAAAAAGCCGGTGTGCTGTGCGCGGTGAGCGCGATCCCGCAGCGAGCTGAGAAGTTCGGCAAGATCGCGGAAGAAGCCGGCGCGGATATTTTTGTGGTGCAATCTACGGTCACCACCGTGCGCCATATTTCTAAGGCGTATCAGGTCGTGGATTTTGGAAAACTCTGCAAAAAAATGAAGATCCCTGTGATCCTCGGCAACTGCGTGACCTACAAGGTCGCTCTGGAGCTTGCGGATACGGGAGCGGCCGGACTTCTTGTCGGTATCGGGCCCGGTTCGGCTTGCACGACCCGAGGGGTTCTCGGGATCGGGGTGCCGCAGGTGACGGCGATCGCGGATTGCGCGGCGGCACGTGAATATTATTATAAAAAGACCGGTAAATACATTTCGATCATCGCCGATGGCGGCATGTCCACGGGCGGCGATATTTGCAAATCCATTGCCAGCGGCGCGGACGGCGTCATGGTGGGTTCGGCTTTTGCCCGAGCGAAAGAAGCGCCCGGCCGCGGATTCCATTGGGGCATGGCCACGCCTCACGCGAATCTTCCTCGCGGCACAAGAATTCATGTCGGCACGACCGGAACTCTGGAGGAGATCCTTCTGGGCCCCGCGCATTTGGATGATGGAACGCAGAACCTGGTGGGCGCTCTCCGCACTTCTATGGGGAATGTCGGCGCTGCGAGTATTCGCGAAATGCAGCTGACCGAGATCGTGATCGCGCCGGCCATCAAGACTGAAGGCAAGCTCTTTCAGACCGCTCAAAAATTGGGAATGTGCAAATAACGAGCAACGGGCAACGCTCAACGTGCAACGAAAAAGCTTTAACGTTGCGCTTTGCGCGTTGTGCGTTGTACGAGGATTAAAGTGGAAGAAAACATCGTCGTTTTAGATTTCGGGTCGCAGTACACGCAGCTGATCGCCCGCCGCGTGCGAGAGAACAAGGTTTTCTCGAAGGTTCTTCCCTTTAATGCGTCGCTTGAAAAGATCCTTGCCGAAAAACCCACAGGGATCATCCTCTCCGGTTCTCCTGCGAATGTTTATGCCAAGAATTCACCGATCCCCGACAAGCGGCTGCTGCTTTGTGGGGTCCCGATCCTTGGCATTTGTTATGGCATGCAGGTGACGGCGCACCTTTTTGGCGGCCGTGTCCACAAGTCTAATAAACGCGAATACGGGTTCTCTGAACTTCACATCGATAAGCCCCAAAGCCCGCTTTTTAAGGGCCTGCCGAAGCATCTGACCTGTTGGATGAGCCACGGGGATAAGCTGGAGCGTCTACCCGGAGGTTTTGAACGTCTGGCGCATACGGAAAACGCTCCTTTTGCGGCCATGGGCGATGTCAAACGGAAGATCTATTGCATTCAGTTCCATGCCGAAGTGGCTCACACGCCGCTGGGGTCCAAGATCCTTAAAAATTTCCTTTCCCGCGTTTGCGGTTGTCGCATGACCTGGACTCCGGAATCTTTCATTAACGAAAGCATTCGGCATATTCGCAAACAAGTCGGCAAAGACC
>JBAXGK010000237.1:0-3842 GCA_037139435.1 Candidatus Omnitrophota bacterium
AAGATCACTCACATCCAGGTTCTCGACACCCGCTTGTTCGAATTTGTCTCTATACACTGGAATCAGCAAAAGAGATTTGACCACTTCGACAAGCAGAGCCCTGTCCGCTGAACCTTCTTTTAATAGCATTCCGCGTGCTCTATCGAGCCCGGACGCATCTCCGGAGAGTATTTTGTGTATCTGCTCATGGGCGCTAACAAAGGCAAGTTGCTCTGTCAAAGCAACAAGTGCTTTCTGCGCTTTAACATTGCCTCCCGCCGCGCGGATCGCGAGAACATTGAGCGCTTTAAGCGCAGTTTTTTCGTATCGAATCCTTCCGTTGATTGTATCGGTTACTGCAGAGAACCCGAAGCCATCCCCATTCAAAAGAGCATCGATGATTTCTTGTTCTGGGTTCAGATCCACTGCTCTTCCGTTTTCTTGCATCTCAAGCAGTAAGCCGGGTATCGGAGAAGCGGGATCCTTCAATTGATTCACCGTGGCCGTGACGACTTCAGGCGTTAGATATTTAAGGACTGGTTCTTCACTCTGCTGGGCGATCCTGATCTTTTCATAATGAGACAGGATGCTCTTAAACAATTTGAACCCTGCAACATAAGTGCTGTCCTGGTTGCCTTCGTCTTGCGGCTCTCCTCCCAACGCGTTATACAATTTATGAAGTTCTGCTCCTAAGACTTGAGAATCGCCGGAATTTTTTACTTTCTCTGCCTCCTTTATTGCCTGCTCCAGAACCTTCCTAACCCTTTCCGCCTCGCTCACAACCACATTCGTGGATACAACTGCGGAAGGGGTCGACGGCGGTTTTGAGGTTGCGGGGAGTTCGCCAGCGGTCGCTCCGGAAGGGAGTAGTAACGCAGCCGCCAGCCCAAGGGATTTCATCCAAGGCAAAAGTCTGGCTTCCGCTCTAGTTTGAGGGCAAAACCCGGCAGGTGATGTGGCAAGTGGCGCCGTGGTGATAGTTTTAATGAGCCCCAAGATGCTGGTTTCGTTGAGGTTGCCCTCATTTTGAAGTTTTTTGAGACCTTCACCAAAACGGCTGATATTGGCGAGCCATTTTTCTCGCAAGGACTGAGTGCTGAGACTTGAGCGCTGAGTAAGTTCATCAACAAAACGGGTGTAATCGCCGGCTTCGGCAATCCGTCCCTCTGCAGCAAGGTCGCGGATGATTTGGTCACGCCATTCTTTTCCGCTCGTGGCAGAAGCGTTCTTATCCCCCAGAAGTGTGTCTCTCGTGGCTCTTACAAACGCATCGTAAAGGTTCACTTTGCCGTCTTTGACTTCAAAGTAATTGCTCCAGGAAACCTGCCCTTGCATATGTTCCCGGTAAAGCGGTTCTTCGGGGATCGCGCCTATTCGGGGCATCATGAGGACGTAAGAGATTCCTTTTTCCTTCAGCTCCCGGGTAAGTCCTTCCGTGTGAAAACCTCCGGCAATAAGCATAGAGCTCTCTTGTTTTGCTTTTGTCATCATGGACCGAATGTTCTCAAGGAATACTTTATCGCGTTTCTCCGCGACATGATAAAAGGCCAGATGCGGTTCCATCTTTTTGAGAAGCGCCGAGACTTCTTCACGGCTGACAATCTGGTCTTGAGTTACCGTCCACTGATCCAGCTGAAGCATCAACTTCTGGACCTTCTCCCAATCCTCAAAGCTGAGTTCGAGGCGGGTGAGGCGTTTTATCAGATCAAGGCCACGTGACTTTATATCCAGCGCCTTCTGCTCTTCGTTTTGGAAAAGCGATTCTTTGACCGAATCAGCGTAACGTTTGAAGTCCTCGAAGAGCCGTGTGCCTTCGATGTCCTTCAGCCGTTTCTGATGCTCCGTCAAATAAGCCAACTTGCGGGAGACTTTGACCCGGACACCGTGTTTCTTAGCTAGTCCCTTGAGATAGAAGGCAAAAGCCTGTGGAGTTGTTCTGCCTGTTCTAAACTCTTGAAAGTTCCCGTTGAACTCCTGTAGCTCCTGCCGGGTCGCCGAGTTCAGCGGCTGGCTTTTGAGTGCAACCATCACTTGTTCCGCGATCTTTTTGATCTCGATCTCAACGGGTGTATCCGTCATCTGGCTTTGCCGGATCTCCTCAAGCAATACCGCGAGTTCGGAACCTTTGGGCGGCGGCTGGTATTCAGCAAGCTTGTTCAGGACTTGAACCAGGTCTGTTTTATTCCTGCCGAAGTCCGCGAGCAGCCTATCGATCTCCGTGAGTTCTTTGGAGTAAACGGTTTCCTTCTCCCGGCTTAACGCGGCTTCCATCGGATCAAGGAGCGCCTTGATCTCCGGTTCCATCTTTACCGCCTGAAGATAATGGGACACGCCTTCCTCATAAAGCGGCCAATCCTCGATGCCGTGATAAGTAGCGGGTGATGCGTTAAATAAGGCTGCGGCGGTGCCTCCGGTGAGTTCACCCCGTTCGGCGTAAGCCTCAAATGTTTTACGGAGCAGTTCCTTATCCGGGAAGCTCCTGAATATCTGCGGGTCCAATTTTTCGGACGCTCCTTCGAGACCGACGAGGGAGATCCCGTATTTTGTCTGGAAATAATCAATAGCCGACCGGATGCTATGCTGGGCATCGGGGATGGAGTGGGCGTCCTGCACCAGAACCACGACCTTATCGCCTGATCCGCGGAAGGTCTCTTGAATCTTCCCTATCTCCTTGGGTAATGCGATTGCCGTAAGATCATCCGTGAGCGACCGGAAATTTAGAGCAGGGATTGGAGCAGCCTCGGCCCTCGCCTCCGGCAAGTAGACCGACGTCACCGTGAACGCCGCGCACACGAATACAGCAACGCTTTTGCCCAGCATTCTCAGGCATGACTTTCTTGATGTTTTTATCATCTGTCAATATCCATGGTCATAATAATCTCACTATAAGTCTAGCCTGAGATTTCTAAATAGTGTTTGTTTGCTATATATAACTATATTTTACTATGTGTAGCTATCCATAAACATCATTTCTAGATTAGAGTTCAGGCGAAACAACACAGGAAACTTATGGGCAAGCTTAGAACTGGGCTATGAGCGAGGTTTAACGCCCACGCTTCGATCTAACAGCATATCTTCATCTTGGAGAGCAGTTGGATAGCTTCGGCCTTATGACGTAACGGCCTTCCCTCACCGCCGGGATCGATCCCAGCCGAAAGATACATTTTCAAATGCTGACGGGCCTTTCGCGGGGATCTTCTGGAATACCACTTCCCGACCTTGAAGAGCTCCCGCGGGCCTCCCGGAAGAGGCAGGATTTTCATCTTGATGAATTCACGCATTAACCCCTCGTATTCGGTCATGGCCTGGTTAACGCGGCCGCTCCGCTCAAACCATTCTCCAACCTCCTGGGTAAGCCAAAAAGGCCGATCCAGGCGGTAATATAAATCGACGGCTTTCTTCCGGCGTTTCTTTTTCCATAACCGGTCAAATTCCCACGTGCCCGCAGTCAGCTCGGCCGGGGACGGTTTCTTGCGACACAGATGCATTAGGACATACCTCCGCGTGAACAGCGCTTTACGAGTGCCAACGTTTGTGGCAATCGACATTTATAAGTTTGAACAATGAAGATGAGGACGCTATATTATGCAACAGGTAACGACAAAAAATTCAACCTTAAACAAGAGCATGATAGACCCATGGCACCCAAAAATCCATTCGCCGGATTCAGCTATCCTATGCTGGAAAAATTCAACGTCACCGTGAAGGATATTGACGATAAATATCGACTTGATCCCGAAAAAAGCGGCTGGGCTATCACCATCGTTGACACCGATCCAGCAAGAAATTCCAGCACGAGATTCGAGGTCTTAACCTTCCTAAAAAAGATCGGCGCCATTACAAGTTTTGGGAAATCACTTTCC
>JBAXGK010000238.1:0-3827 GCA_037139435.1 Candidatus Omnitrophota bacterium
CATCCCGTCCTGCGCCGGCATCCATTTTCCACCCTTACCCTTCACAAACACATCCTTTCCGGGGTTACGAAGCGTTCCGTAGCGCATCCCATTCTCCATGCGCTCCATCACCACCGGCGTCGCTACCTTCATACCCGCCTCCGTCATCGGAGAAGCGGTTTGTTCCGGAGTAAGCACCAGTTTTGGCTTTGCGAACGCTTTTGTTACCGCAGCAACAGCCATGTCCAGCGCAGAATTCTTCACGGCCGGCTTAGACTCAGGGGTAACTTTTTTCTCCGCAACTTCCGCAGCTTTTGTTTCTACGGGCAAGAGGTTGCTTTCATCCAATTTTTGGGACTCCGTCTCTAACGTCCCTTCCATCCCCTTGCCAATATCCTCAACTGCTTCTGCGATGCTGCTGTAAAGACGAATGACCACGCCTTCCGTTTCTGCCAAGACCTGCGCTCTTGGTTCAGCCTCTACGCGAAGACCGATGATGCTTGCTTTTGAAAGCACGGCGAGTTTCACGTCATTTTCACGGATCGAACCCACGACACCGCGGAGCACATTCACGTGATAGGTTTCAGAATTTTTTTCTTGGAGCGCCTGCGTCAACGCGTCGATCGAACTCTGCGAATCGGCTTTAACAAAGAGCCTGAGATCGTGCGATTTCTCGGACGGAAGATTAGGCGCGATCTTTTTCTGCGCATCGGCCTCGACAGAGGAAAGAGACTTCGATTCCTCATTCTGGGAAGTGGTTGCCTGAGACGGAGTGGTGGGTTGAGTCTTATGCTCAGAAGCAGGTTTCCCCTTCAAAAGAATTCGCAGTGACTCCCCACGACCCAAAAGAGACATCATATTCGCGCCATCGAGCACGTAGACCGTTCCTTCGAGAACACGGACATCCGTCAGAAATCTTTTCGGATCCTCTGCCCCCGAAAACCCTGTGAGCGGAACATCGCGCCACTGGACTTCTTTTTTGTCATCCGTCGAAGCAGCACTCTTATCCTCTCCACCCTCTTCTGAAGTGGTCTTCGCACCCCCAGTTCCTTCCGAGCTACTCCCGGATCCTGCCGCGGAATCGTCATCGGTTTTCACAGGAACGGGTTCGCGACCCGTCGGCGATGTTTCGGTAAAAGAGATATCCCCGTCATCAATAGTCTCAGCCACGTCCAAGGTATCCGACGTTTCAGTCGATGCATCGGAATCCGGAGAAGTCCCGGGCTCGGTAGTGATCACGATCGGATTTGTCGCAGGCGTCGTAGGAATACCTCCCATAAGACTCTGAAGATCCGCGGAAAGCTCCTGCCCTATCGGGGTTTGATCCACGATCGTCACGGTCGGAGTCGGCGTCCCAATATTGGGTGTAATCGTTGGGGTGGTGATGATCAAAGTCGAATTTACACCATTGTTGCCCCCATCCGCGGGATTCACGATCGGAGCAATGTTTGGCAGAGCGGCACGAACAAGCGTGTGTGTCTCACTCGCCCAAATATTAAGAGGATAAACGCTCCCGGAACTCGCCAGCATTCGCGTACTTCCATTGAGGCTCGTGCCGATCACATAATCCGAGCTTCCCACAGCGTTTTTGCCCAGCACGAGATAATAACTGCTGTTAGCCCCGGTTGCAGTCGTATCCAGATAAACGCCATTGCCTGTTGTATTGGGAGAATAAGAGACGGAAACTTCTTTCCCGGCGCCGGCCCTGGCTTCCGTGGTAATCGCGCCCACCGTCGAATTGACGTACACCACCCCACTCACCCCGCGAACACCCTCGGGATACCGGAACTGGAAGTGAGGATAAGTCCCGCTATTATCCATCACCCACGTACTCTGGAAATCCCAACCCGCGTAGGTTCCCTGGCTCATCATGGCATTGGTGGTATCGGTAACTGATATTCCCGAACCTTCCGTTACATTGTTACGAGCCGCCTGACCCGTAGAACTCATATTCCAGAAAGAATTGGACACCGAGCTCGCAGCAGAGCTCGTGTTCGCCCCCACGAGACCGCCGACGTTATTGCTCGTGCCCGTTACATAACCCATCGCGTAGGTCTTTTGGATCGTGCCGCTTCCGCTATTCTCCCCCACAAGACCGCCCACCTTGTTCGTTCCGATCACGCGAGCACTCGAATAAGCATTCGCAACGCTTCCCGTGTTACCGCCCGCCAATCCACCCACGAAATTGGTACCACTCACCGTTTGGACCCCGGTTGTATAAACGTTCGACAAACTACCGGCGTTCAACCCCGTAAGACCTCCGACATAGTCATGGCCGTAAATACTGATGTCTTCGAGCGCCAGATTGGAAACACTTCCCGTAGAACCGATATTGCCGAAAAGCCCAAGATAATCACTGCCCGCACGGTCCACTTCAAGATTCGAGATCACTTTCCCGTTGCCGTTCAGGCTCCCTGTGAACAAATTGTCGCGATCCCCGATCGGATCGAAACCCGTGTTGTTGTTCCAGCTCGCGACCGAGGCGGCATCCAGGCTGGAATATAATTTAAAGTGAGAGGTCAGATTGCTTTTCACCGCCTGAAGATCATAAATATTCCGGATGATGAAGGGATCGGGCGCCGTCCCCGCACCGGTGTAACGACGGAATCCCGCGATGGCGAACGGAACCGAGAAATTCCCTCCCACGCTAAAGGTGTGACTCAGAGGCGATGCGTCTAAGAACGTGCCGCCCGTCGCCAGAGCAAAATCACCGGTCACGGCCAAATTGCTATCCTGCGTATAAGTTCCTGCCACGTTCAGATCGCCTGCCGCCGTCACATTTCCGCCCGGAGTAAAATTGACGCCCGCCGGCACAAAAAGATCCGCGCCATTCACCGCTAACGCATTGCTTGGCACAGAATAATAAAGGTGATCCGAGAGTGTTCCCTTAGCTGTGGCGAGATCCGCATTTGTATAACTCGATGCGATATTGACCGCGCTAGCACTCCCGATCGACACCTGACCATTCGCAAGATTGAGGCCCGTGACATTCACCGGCTCCAGGACCTTCCCGGCCAGATTTGCCTGATACGCCCAATTATTGACGTAGATCATCATGGAATCTCCGGCGTTCACAAAAAGGTCACCGCCGAAAGTAAAAGAACCATTCGCATTCGTCGTGGTGGTTACCGGCGTTCCGCCGTTAAGCGACAACGCCACCGAGACTCCGCCACCGATCCCGCTGATCGCGCCTGTGACGATCGCCGTGATGTCCGCCAACGTGGTATCGGTCGTGGAACTGAGCACATAATTCGCGGCATCGGCGCCCGAGATCGAAAGACCGGTCACATTCACCGTCTTCGCAGCACCAACATATTTATCACGGAACGAAGCGCTCGTAGCGCTTGGGGTCAACACGTCTCCGGCAACACGATCATCCGAGAACGTGAGCTGCGCATCGGTCGTGCCGTCATAAACCCGGTCCACGCCCGTAGCATCCAGCGTCAACGTTCTCACCGTGATATTGGCGGTAAGACCCGCCGGCTGGGAGATCGTGTAATTCGAGATATCGCCGCCTGAAAGAGCAAATCCTGACGCAGTCACCGTTTTACCGGTTCCGACATTCTTATCGCTGAAAACACCCAATTTGTTCGTACTGTTGAGCGACACATCCTCGGATCCGACAACACCCACCAGAGCCGCGGAGGCCGTGTTCAGATTCGCAACGGTCGTCGCGTCATACACTTTATTCGAGGCCGTCACGCCACTGATCGTAAGCGCTTTCGCAGTGATATCGGCCGTCGTCGTCAATTGATCAGTGATCGCATAATTATCCCGGTCTGCACCACTAAACGTATTCGCGAGTGTCACGGTCTTCCCCGCCCCCACGTTCTTATTGCTAAATACCC
>JBAXGK010000239.1:0-3798 GCA_037139435.1 Candidatus Omnitrophota bacterium
TCAAGACCCCGTATTTTGTGTGGCAGGCCGCTCCGATCCTCGCAAGCCTCAGTCTTTCGATTCTTACGGTTTATCTGACCTCGAAAACCATTCCTGAGGGATGGGAAAAATGGACCTCATTCAAAGAAAGGTAAAAACATGAACAATACGAAGATCCCGGAAAAAATTCATGAAAATGCGCCGCCTGAAGAGCCGTTGCTCTTTGAGGAAAAAGCGGAAAAGAAAAACACTGGAGTGTGGCGACTGGTTTGGGTGGCAGGGTTATGCGCGGTTGTTTTCTTTTTCTGGCCGAAAGGGGAGATCCGGGGGGACGCTGTCCTGCAAGCCGCGAGGTTCGTGAAGCTCGACGTTGCGAGCCCCGGGATTTTAAAGGAACTGTTTTATGAAAAAGGCGCTTCAGTCAAAAAAGGAGCGGTGATTGCCCGTTTCGAAAACCCGGAGATCGCAAGAGACCTTGAAGAGAAAAAAAAGTCACTTGAGATCGCCAACCACGACAAGGTGCGTTTACGGACTCGTGAAGAATTCCTGCAAAAAGCGAAAGAGCGAATGAGCATTCTTTATGAAAACGGCGCTGCGGGCCGCTCATTATGCGAAAAAGCGGATTTTGAGGTGCTGGATACCAAAGAAGAGCTCGCGGGGAAGGATCAGGAGACAGAGTCCCTCGAAGGGGAGATCCGTTTTCTGAAAGAAAGGATTGAAGCTCTGGAGCTGAAAGCTCCTTTTGACGGGGTTCTTCTCAATGATCCCAAAGATCATCTTGGGGGGTTCTTCAAGGAAGGGGATTCCGTGCTCGAAATGGCGGATCCCGAAAGCTATTTCCTTGAGCTGTTAGTGCTGGAACAAGATGTGAAAAAAATTAAGGTCGGCAATAAGATCCGAGCCTCTTTTTATGCTTACCCCACGCGGTGGATCACGGGAGAAGTGGTGCGCGTTGCGCCGAGGACGATCGAGCAGGTGGAAAAAGTTTTTAAAGTAAGGCGCGTGATCTCCTGCGAGATCAGGCTCTCAGACCTTCCCGCGGATATCCGGTACGGGATGCAGGCGTCGGTCAGGATCGATACGAACTCTCAGGAAAAAACTGTTCAATAAAGAAAGGAAACTGCCACATGAAAGCTATTATTTTAGCGGCCGGGTTTGGAACCCGGCTTTATCCCATGACACAGAACCTTCCGAAAGCGCTTTTGAAGATCGGGGAGAAAACCATTCTGGATCATTTGATGGCGAAGTTGGAAACGCTCTCGGCTGTTGATGAAGTGCTCTTGGTCTCAAACGGCAGGTTTTACCGACAGTTCCTTGATTGGCAAAAAACTGCGCGTTATTCAAAATCCGTCCGTGTCCTTTCAAACAAGGTCTGTGATCACGCAAAAAGCCTTGGTGCTGTACGGGACCTTTTTCTTGCGCTCAGGTCGGGTCATTGCGGCAGCGACGATTTTCTTGTCTTCTGCGGGGACAATTATTTCGATTTTCCGCTTGGGTTTATGCTTCTTCCGGCTTTGGGGCACCGCGAATCGGCGTTTGTGGGAGTTTATGACGTCAAAGACAAGTCCCTTGCCTCGGAATATGGCGTGGTAGAGATGGATGACCATCACCGGATCACGAAATTCGAGGAAAAACCTGAGGATCCAAAATCCACTCAAGTAAGTATCGGCGTGTATTTTCTTCCCGGGAGTTACCGGTTGCGTGTTTATGAATATCTTGAGATCGAAAAGCGGAACCCAGACAAAATTGGAGATTTTATAGCGTGGCTCACAGGGAAAGAAAACCTCTACGGGATTGAGTTTGACGGCGCGTGGTTCGATATCGGAGGCAGGAAGTCCTATGAGGCGGCATGGGAATATATCCTTAGGAAAAATTCCGGGGTTTTATCTTTCGTAAAGGAGGTCCCTCATGTCCGAGCCTGAGACGCAAAGTTTGCCCACCCCCGGAGCCGATGACTACAGAAGACTTCTTGAAAATATTTCCACACTAATCGAGACGGGACGGAAAACTTCCGTTCGCCAAATCAACACGATCCTTGTAGCTACCTATTGGCTTATGGGGAGGCGGATAGTGAAGTATGAGCAAAAGGGGAAAGAACGCGCCGAATACGGGGATTCCCTTATGGCGCGGCTTGGCAGAGATCTTGTGGCGCAGTATGGCAAGGGATTTTCGGATAGAAATCTTAAGCTTATGCGACAGTTTTACATCGACTACCCAATTCGGCAGACGCTGTCTGCCGAATCCGGGATACCAGCCCTTAGCGCTATGGAGGTTCTTGCCAAAGCATTTTCGCTCTCTTGGTCGCATTATTGTCTTTTGGTTCGAATCAGCGATCCGCAGAAACGAGTTTTTTATGAAAATCTGAGTATGCAGAACGCCTGGTCAGTCAGGCAGTTGGACCGGGAAATAAACGCCCTTCTTTATGAAAGGACTGCGCTGTCTAAACGCAAGGAACGGCTGTTGGCCAAGGCAAATGAGAGCCCGATCACTCTCAAGCCGGAAGACGAAATCAAGGATTCTTACGTCCTCGATTTCCTTGATTTGAAGGATGAGTATTCCGAAACGGATCTTGAAGATGCCATGATCCGTCACATGGAACGGTTCCTCTTGGAGCTCGGTTGCGGATTTGCTTTTGTCGCCCGGCAGAAAAGATTCAATCTCGACGGGGATGATTATCGGATAGATCTTATCCTGTTCCATATCCCGCTTGCTCGGTACGTGATCTTGGAAATTAAGACGACCCGGTTCACGCATTCGCACGCTGGTCAGATAAATTTTTATCTTAACTGGGCCAAAGACCATCTCCTTCCAAAAGTAGAAAATGCCCCTTTGGGAATTATCCTTTGTTCGGATAAGCATGGCGCGTGCGTTAAGTATGCCACCGGCGGCATGAGTAACAGCATCTTTGTCGCGAAGTACCAGCTCCAATTGCCGCGCCCCGAGGAACTCCAGAGGGAGCTTGAGAAAGGGAGGGATCTGTTTTTGAAACATCAAATAACCCAGGGTAAGGACCTGGGTTGATGTCGTCGTAAAGTGTGCTCTTTTAAAATTAGGAGAGGATCCGATGCTGAAAGGCGGTGCTCGAGTTGGCCCGTGGGAGCTATTTATGATTAGCGCTAAAACAAACATGGCGTAACAAGAAATCTCTTAGTAATATACGACGTGTGATAAAGAAAAAAAGCGTAATCATAGAAAAGCTTCCGCAGGACGCGCTTGCTCCCAAAGACGCAGCCGCAAAATACGGGCTAAGTTGGGGCGGCTTGCGTTCTGCGATTTGGCGCAAGAGGGTTATGCTGATTCGTTATGGTTCCCGGTGCTATTTAACTGACCGGGAGATGAAGATGTATTTAAAGACCCGTAACGCGCTCAAAATCCCCAAAAAGCACCGCCGTAAGTCCTAAGAAAACCCCCTTGAATATTTAGCCCGGATTTGCTATATTATTATGTCAAACAGATGTGTTTGACATGGTAAACAAACCGACGAAAGTACTCAGGGTTCCGGAAAGGGCCTCAGGGGGATCCTCCTTAAATTATTACAGTTGAAAAGGAGGGCTCGCTATAGTGAAAACAGTATTACCGCAATTAAACGGAGAAACCCATAAGCTGATTTTTGATTGGAATGAATTCATGCTATGTATTTTTGAAAAACCATCGGGGCGAGAAAAAATCGGACCGGCATGGTTGTTGCTTTTTGATATTTATTTTCATTCTGATGCCTCAGGTATCTATTCTGCGGCTTATTCGGATTTGGCTTGCCGTTATGGTGTTTCTCCGATCACGGTTAAGAAATGGAAGCGCCACTTGTGCCATCATGCCGTC
>JBAXGK010000240.1:0-3742 GCA_037139435.1 Candidatus Omnitrophota bacterium
CCATGGCTCGGCGCTTTTGATACGCCTTGGCTTTGTTGGGGCTGGCAATGTTCGCAGGTCATCCTAACAGGTTTTCCCATAACTGAAACGGTAGTTAGCCGCTTGCCGCACTTTCCGCAGCTGTATTTAACCTTGGAAAAGGTGCGCTGTGGATCTATGTTTTCGGAATCGCGATCTAGAGGATTACACGAGGGACAAAAAAGTATCGGCGTATCACGAACGATCACCTTGTCCAAAATACCGTCACACTGGGAACATCGGATTTTTTTCTTTTTCAAGGGACCTCTATGGCTTTACTTGCTCGCACAGCCCGCTCAACAATTCTTTTCCAAAAACCGCTCTTCGCATTCAAAGAATCTACCATGTCGGAGCGACAACGTCCTGTCGCTTCCCGCCAACCTGTTTATAGCTTGTCATATTTGGTATGCTTCCCCTTCGCCTTTGCAACTGGGTATTTCTGGGCGTTCTTGGCTAGCTTGTCCTCAATGGCTTTGGGAAGATTTATGTCGAGGTTGTCCGCCAATTCAAAAAGATACATTGCTACGTCTGCCAGTTCATCCGCTATGTCGCCCTTGCGAGATTTCGCGTGGGCCTCGACTTCCAACGGCTTCTTCCACTGGAAATGCTCAAGTACCTCCGCAGCTTCCAAAACCAAGGACAAAGCCAAATCCTTATGATTATGGAACTGCTTCCAGTCCCGCGCATCTCTGAATCTCTTGATCTTTTCAGTGATCGTTTTTATCTCGCTCATAGACTCAACCCGTTTTCAGGAATCCGTTTCCCTCACACCCGGCATTGTTCGGTTTAAATCCTTTGGGGGAAGTTTTTTATAAAATCCTGGACTAATTTAATGCAGGACAACGCCTGCGCATCGGCAGCAACTTCTTTGTCGTATAAAATCTTATTCGCCAGGTTGCACACTTTATTGTAGGTCGAAAGTCTTTTTTCATCCCAATTCAATATTTTGGAACAAATATGCTGGACGTTCTTCGTCTCAGTATTCCCCTTCTTACCATCGATCAACAATCGCCCAAAACCGCGATATTTGATATAGTTCCGCGTCATCGACTGAACAATCGCCCTCGACAGCACACAACAGGCTTCAAGCATGCCAAAAACATAGCAATTCAGGATCTGACGGTAGAAATGAACGGTTGGCGAATCCAGATGGAAGCTAATCGCGAAAGAAGGCACCCTTGCAAGCCTATCCTTCATTTCTTGCTGATTAATAGCCAATGAGGTTTTTAGGTGCCTTTCGAGATAATACCTTGGAATCTTTCTATCCCTAGCTCCCCCCTCATAGAGACTGGTGTATTCCTTATCCAGCAATCGCATCTCCTCTGCGCTAGTCCCCATGAGCGGATAATACTTACAATCCACCAGCAATTGATTGATCTCAGTTTGAAGTAAATTGAACTTTTTATAGAGCTGAATGTATTGCTTCTTTTTGGGTAATGCAAAAAACTCATCAGGTTTTCTGAGGCCCATATCGTCACGAGGGGTAGATCGCCGCCTTCGCTCATGACTTCTCCGGATCATAGCAATAATTTCAGGGTCTAACTCGCTAAATAGAATCTTAGACTGATCCGTTTTGGATAATTCTTCGAAACCAGGGTGCTCTTTTTTGAGCCTTTCAAACTGCGCTTTTTCAATTTGCTCAATCTGCCGCATCAGTTCGATGCTTTGCTGAATTTTCGCAAGCAGCTCTTTTTTTAAATCATTGGAATACGACATCGTTTTCCTTCAAAATGAGGGAGCCCATCATCGCAGCTCCCAGGGCGCCATTATGCTCTCGAGTTTTTTGAAGTGTAACCGAATCTGCAAAAAATCTTCCTCTGAAATGCCCTTGGCATGGCAATCTGAGCGCCCAGCTTGATTAATATCAATAAGCATCACATGCGCTCTATCCTTGGCCATGTCGAAGACGTTTTGGAATTGTGGCCATTCTCGAAAAATAAGCGTAATGAGATCGAGAAAAAAGAGTTCGCATTTATCTCGATCGAGCAATGCATCCCAATCCGACGATGCCATCTTAGCTCTTCGATCTTCTGGAAGAGACGCAATAACCGCGTCCGTTGCCTTTCTTTTTCCATAGGCCGTTCGCAAAATATTCCGCATGAGAAAGCGTAACGTTTTCTCGCACTTGTTTCGCCGCGCTGAAATCTCTGCGAGCTTTTCCTCTTGAGAAAGATGCATTCGTTCGTGCTTGTGTTTGTTGTTCAAATGTTGCCGAATCGCCTCGATCGAAAATGAATACCCATTAGCGCTAGACTGAATTAATCCATACCCAATGAGATGTTTAGTATATTGTCCATGCGCAAGCGCAAACTGATTAAATCCATCATCGTCCCCTTGCGCGAGCATGCACAGCATTTCGTATTCATCTGGATACCAGATTTGCAGCACTTGAATAATCATGTCAAAGTATCCTACCGATTCTCGAAGAAATTGAGCTTTTATTCTATCGTAAAGAGCTTTATCAACTTTGGCCGGACGATCCCCAACGCAGGCGCAATGAATCATGCTGCAAATTTGCCTGATCAAAAACGGATGTCCCCCAAAATCATCTGTAAGCTTACTATAAATTAGCTGGTCAAACTGTAAGCCCATGTAATTTCCCAGTCTCAGAACCATTTGTTTAACCTCGTCGAGATTGAAGGCGGGGACATACTGGTATGGGATTGAACCAAAAAGAGGATTTTCGTGACCCCCAATCATCGAAGCCTCTATACAGTTCGGATTTGTTCCAACTATCATATATGTTAAAATACCCTGGTTTCTTTGAAAAAATGCTCTCATTGTCTGCCAAAAATAAACAAAGTCATCCCCGTGAGCCCAATGCGGAGAAGCCCCCACACCAGGCGAAATCCTTTCAATTTCATCAAATAAAATAAGCGTGGAACTCTGCTTACCCAGCTTGTATATCCTCAGCATATCTTTTCCAAAGCTCTCCGCAGCGTTCTTCGCGCTATAGCGCTCTTCTAAAGGAGCCCTGTAGCCCTTATCTTTAGCCTGCCCGCATTGAGTCACAAGATACCTTAGAAGTTCATTCCAGCGCAGCTGATGAATAGAGGGATTTTCACAATCAAGCGAAATGAACAACTCCTCGTTCGTTAATAGACGTCTCTCAATCGCAAAAATGATGGACGTTTTACCGCTTTTTCTCAAACCAAAAAGCCCAGAATGCTCCCCTGTACGGTGACGATTAATAATGTTCTGAATTAATTCCGTTCTGCCAAAGAAATAAAGATCCGTTGTGAGGGGTGACGCAAAAGCAAACAAGTCGCGTGTGTAAAAATGGCGTCGGAATCGATTGCGAATTAAAAAAGAGTCGTATGCACCTGAAAGCTCGCCGTAGGTAAATGGTATGACGATAGGCTCTTCTGGATTAGATTTTAAACGAGTTTCTATCTTGGATTCAATTTTTGGATCTGCGCTAATTAATATCCGACAGACATTTTCTGTGCGCAAATCAGACAAAAGTTTTTGCGCAGCATCAAACGCATCGAGTGTCCTGGTCTCAAAGGTTGAGTACTTGCTAAACACAACTATCAACTCTCTATCGATATTGAACATTTGGGTATAAGCTGGCGTGGGTTTCATTAGAAAAAAGTCATATTCGGAATCTTTCGCAAGCGTCAGATGTGCGCCACTGTTCGTCAAGTACCACTCCCTGGACAACCCTTGCAAGATTTTCCCTTCCTCCAGGGGAAATCTTTCCAACCTGAACTGCTTGTGCTTT
>JBAXGK010000241.1:0-3721 GCA_037139435.1 Candidatus Omnitrophota bacterium
GGTAGTCAGGATAGCCAAAAGTCGCCATCCATGAAACAAAAACTTGGGCAAGCCTGATTCTCATTCCTGAGACTCAAACGATGCTAATCACCGAAAGAATGCGCTCCTGGGTCTGGCTCTCCATGCGATAGGAAAAGAACTTTTTGTTCTCGCAGACCGTGCAAAGCCCCGTATCATGAATATGGCTTTCCAGAATCCCTCGTTTTACAAGCCGGCTCTTGATCACCCCCACGAGATCCAGATTACCTTTGGAAGCATCCTTGCCGCGATAAAAACCTGGAAAATAGCCCAGGAATTCCTTGCCTACTTCATAGCAGCATTTTCGGATCGAAGGTCCGATCGCCACACGAAGATCTCCCATTTTCGTCTTGCAGCTCTTCTCAAAGATCTTGAGCATTTGCGCAATGACCCCGTCCTTCACACCCTTCCACCCTCCGTGAGCAATTCCAGCGACCTTTTGGACAGGATCCCAGAAAAAAACAGGCACACAATCCGCGGTTCGTATCCCAAGCACCAACCCCGGGGTCTTGGTGATCAGTCCGTCCGCGGGCGCTTCTAAGAGCTCCGGATCCGGCCGCTCGGCCACCACGATCGTGCTGCCATGGACTTGTTTCACCATAACCAAGTTGTCAGAGAAAAGACCCAGCTCATTTAAAAAAGCTTCGCGCTTTGACTGATCAAAAATGCGGGAATGAAAACCGGCCACAACCCCTTTCCCAAGAGATTCAAGACGGTAAATACCCGAAGGATCTTCTTTAAAGGTCATGATTTCGAACTCCCGGCAGTTTCCTGGGCGGCCGCCTCAAAGAATTTTTCGGCGGTCAAAAGCTTTTCGCCCTTCTTCATTTCAGGATCCGCATGAAAACGTTTGCGAATGGCCCCGTCATGAAGATAGTTGTTGATGGCAATCAGGATCATACCCTGATCGAGAGAATAATATTTTCTGGAAATTTTTCCATTCGCGACCGACAAAGCATCGTAGAAACCATACTCGCCATAGATATCATAAAGTTCGATCAGCTTCCTCAAGTTCTGAACGGCTTCGACCGGCATGAATTCAAGCGCCAGCGCGCTTGCGTGCGGCGTCACGACCCCGGGCTTGTATCCCTTGATCCCGAAAGGTTTTGCTCCGTATTCGGAATAACTGTCATTCGGATCTGCCGACGGACTCATCCCCCAGACCGGCATACCTAATTCTTCCAAAGCATAACGCATCTGGCCCTGCGCGTGAACGGCATCGTTCCTTCCCAATCCCTCTGGGGCAAGCTTTTTCTCCTCAAGAACCAGTGTCGGCATGAGAGCTTCAAAGGCTGACCCGCCCCAACTCGGAACGTATTTGAGATCCTTCCACTCGTAATACCCCCCGGCGTAGGTATAACCCAACACGGTCCGCTCCGTTCTGTCCTTAGGCGTCTGAGATTGCCACTTATAATTCATCGGGAACGTCCGGACCACACCCTCGAACCAAAGCTTTTCCGGAATATCGCCGCGCGCAATGCCCATATAGAAAGCAGCCCGGGGTTCGGCGTAAAAAACGCCATACCGGTAGTCCGTGTAGACGCCCAGATTTGCATAATAGCCGTGATACATCTGGTTCGCGACAGGATCATAGAAAAACTTGAAATTCGATCGGGCCAGTAGACGTCCTATTTGTTCAGAAAGTTCTTCCGGGAACGCGTTCTCCGCTACGTAATAGCCGAGGAAAAGCCAGCCGCTATCCACAAAAGAAACGAAATAGCTCGTCGGGACCAAGAGCGTCGTATCGTAATAGTTGTACGGAAAACCACTCTTGTGGTATTCGAGTTTTTCCATCGTCGTGAGCGTCTTTTGGATGCGCGCGACCGCATCTTCTTTTGTGATAAACCCAAGATCGAAGGCGCTCACGACCGACATCAGGTAGACGCCAACATTCGTGATATTCGTGTAATCCCCGATCCATACGCCCTCGCCAAGCGGCGTTTTCTCACCCAAACGAATATTGTCCAGTGGCAATCCATGCTCTTTGTCCGTGATCTCATCAAAAAATCTCCAAGTATCCGCTGCCACTTCTTTTAGGAACGCCTTGTCATCCTGAGAGAATTGTTTTTTCACGCTTACCGTCTTAGGAAAACCGCCGAGACGACCCGCCAAGAATTGCGCAAACTCTGGAGTGCCGTGTGCTATCGCCGTTTTCCGGAGTCCGTATTCGGGGTGATCGACGGCGCTCGGCCCCGGTTCGCCAGTCTTTACGAAGCGGATATTATCGAAATAAATCCTGCCTGTTTTTTTCGTCACGAACTTATCGTTAAAAATAAAAATGAGCTCGTTCAGATCGTTGTAACTGATCCTGGGATTTTTCCAGGCCTCGGGATTCTGAAAATCGATGAGCCCCGTCATTTGATTAAGCGGAATACTCACGGCCTGCCACTCAGAGGTCACGGGAATGATCGCGGCCCCCTGCACCGTTTGGAGGCACTCTTTATCGAGACATTTCTTGATCTCAATCCCGAACTTTTCGGTGAATCCTTTGGCCGTATCCCCTTTAACATCCATCTCAAAATGATCGTATTGGCTCCCGTCAAAACCCATGAGCTTTGTCCAGAATCCGTTGTGAGCGGGAATATCCGAGTCCACGCTATACGTAAGCCGGAGAACCTTGGATTCTTTGCCGTCCTTGCCCGGAAGCGAAGCGATCGCGAGATCCGTGTAAGAATTATTTACATCCGCGGGATTAAGGTTCCAGTCCCCTGTCTGCCCCCCGAGACGATTCACGAGACCCTCCTCGAAATCCGCGACCATCACAGTCTTGGGAACCTGAGAAGATGGCGACTTCATCTCCGGAGCCACCACGGAAGATTCTTCAGCGGCTGCGGATCCTTTCGGAAGCTGATCGGAATGCCTCTGGGAACAGCCTGTCTGGAAAACCATTAAACACAACAACAAGGAAGCTAAGAATTTTCTCATAGTTAGGCCTTAAGTTTCTTCCAGGTCTCCGGCCCGACCATTCCCGTGACCGGAAGCCCCTTGGATTTTTGAAAATTTCGAACCGCCGCTTTAGTCCTTTTACCGTAAAAACCCGTCGGTTTCCCCTTGAAATAGCCGGCACGCCGGAGCGCCTTTTGGATCTTCAAAGTTTCTTTCCGCGTTGGCATGGCTGGGCCTGAAACGATCGGCTTAGGCATTTTCCCGCTAGAAATAGATTCGATCCGGCGAAGATCCGCCCAAAGATACTGCCTTCTCTGACTTCCCATCAGGCCGACAAAGATCACTTTGCCATTCGACAGAACCCTGCCGGCGAAACAATGGCGCGCTGTCCGTGTCCAGCCTGTTTTGCCGATCACTCCGCTTGTCCGCCAAAGCATCTTATTGCAATTATTCAGCAGGATCCGCCTCCCGCCACGGCTATAAATAACCGCACTCCGGATCTTCAGAGTGTTCACAATGAATGGATATTTTGAAGCCGCCATCATGATCCTCGCCAGATCATAAGCGGTCGAGTACTGCCTCCCGTCGGGAAGACCGTTGGGATTCACAAAGTTAGAATTGCTTGCGCCGATGCTATTGGCTTTCTGATTCATAAGCTGGGTGAACGCGGAGCGTGAACCCGCCGCCAAGATTGCGAGAGCTTCCGCCGCGTCATTCGCTGATTTGATAAGCGCCGCTTTGACGAGATCGCGTACATAAAAGCTCTCTCCCCCATTCAGACCTATTTTGGAAGGCTGAATATATTCCAGGCCTCCGG
>JBAXGK010000242.1:0-3688 GCA_037139435.1 Candidatus Omnitrophota bacterium
GGTGGTGGTTTCGGCGGTAAGGCGATTTGGACGCATGGCGAGCTTGGGGCATATGAAATGGGAATCGCTAGCAAGGACTGGTACTTCCTGGCATCAGATGGAAGTTTTCAGAATCTCAACAAAGCGCGAGCCGAGAATCGCATCAAGATTACGACGGAATCAGGAGTCAGTATTTCTGTCCCGGATGCATTAGGCGGTGGAAAAGTGACCGCAACCGTTAATCAGCTGCGGGTGGACAATAAGGTTGTTGATGGAAGCAGCGTCACCGCACAGGTTCTTTACTCCCTTGGCGCAACGGGAGGGATTATGCCCGGGAGCGGCAACTTTACAGCGTCTGATACTCTTGCTGTTGCGCTAAAGATTCCTGTGGGATCCATTCTGAGTGGGGCTTTTAGCGCGACAGGCACGCTATTGCAGGCATCCTATTCCTTTGGAGGGGTAACCATTGTGTGGACCACTCTGGACGGAATGGGGTTTGGGAGTATCGGAGCCCAGGCTGAGGGGATGGTCGGTCATATCTATCGCAATGAAAACGGAACCAACTCAAGAACGGTTATTTTAACGGATGGAACAAAGGGCCGGTTCGTTGATCTCCATGCGACATCATACGCCTCAGGCCAGATTCAAAAAAATCTCGGAGGACAGAGTGGGAACGATCTCGCCTACAATTGGGAGGGTAGTTACATCAAAACAGAAAAGGACGGTAAAAACAATATCACGGAAAACGTTATCACCTTCTATTTTAACGAAAGCTCTTTGACCGGAATTCTCTCGCATGGTTTAACGATCGATGGGTTGGCGACCGAGGCCGGGTGGCTCAATGGGGTGGGGATGACCGGTATCGGTTTTCTCGAGACGGATACTCATGTGATCTGGAAGCGTCCTGGAGATGTCGTGGCGGGATGGAACAAAACCACTCGTAAAACCGATCTGGTTACTTTCAAGGACGGCGTAAGCGCCTCATGGGGACGCAAGGTGACGGATGTGGGGGACCTGCTCGTGCTGGGAGTTGATATAGAAATGCGAAGGAACGGCGAAGAAGGTATCAACTCCGGAGCCTATACCGACGTTTATAGCAACGGGAAAACGGGCGCGGACGCCCAAACCCTATTTTTGAATAATAATCCAAACGTTTCACTCACGCAGCAGGTTGTTTATTTAATGGCAGGGCAATCGACGATCGCGAATGGAATTAACGATTTTGCGGCAACGGTTCTCTTTGCAGCAAATTATGGGACGGGCCAGATTTGGCAGAGGGAAATGCGCACGAACGACAGCCTTGTGAAGCGTGATACAAACGGCAATTTTCTGGGTATTGTAAATCAGAAGGGGGACGCATGGGAAACCGCCGAGGGTCAGGTTGTCAAGGATCCGTCGGGCAGGACCCAGGCAACGCAATTTTTCTCCGGCCTCGATCGTAAGGGAAGCGAATTCTCTGTCGGGGTGGATAGTCTTGGACGCATTGTCCTCGAGGGAACTGGGAATATCTTCAGCGATGATCCCATGGCGAGCTTTACCACGCTTTTTGCCATCAATTATGCCAGTAAGCGCGTTTGGTCGCCCGAAATCGTGAACCTGAAAGGCCAGCTTCTTAGCACTGAAGTGCTTGTCGAGCGGGATTTTGACGGGAACTTTATAGGCGTTCAAAATCAGGAAGGTGAAACCGGTTCGGGAACTTCTATCTCCGGTTATGCCCGTAATCAAATCATGACAGAGTCTGCCCGTGCGTTCGTAGTGACCAATCGCGATGGTAAATCCGAGAGTGTGGCGGTAGATGGTAACGGCCGTATCGTTCTCTACGGGATGGGAGATATTGCGGCTTCAAATAAGCTTTTTGCGACAGATCCAAAAGCTGCTATTTCGGCCTTTACGCTTTTGTGGGCCGCTAATTACAGACAAGGAAAAATCTGGGAAGCGAATGCCAACAACGTGAATTACATGCGCGAGTATACGCGGGACAGCTCTGGAAATTTTGTGCCGGGGCGCATTCTGGACCAAAGCGGTACCGAAATAAAGGTGGGATATAGGCAGGTCAATTTGGGCGCGGGTCCCGAAAAAGCAGGGGATTTTGAGGTCTATCGCTTTTTAGACCAAGATGGGAACGAGCTTCCGTCCGGTCTTTTAGATCCGCAGGAGATGCGAAACATGATTTCGGCGGCGAATCTCAAGATCAGTGGACCGAATGTTTTCGGTGATGCGCTGAATGTGCTTTTGGTTAAAGATGAAACTGTCTATTTCGCCACTGACAACACCAAAAACAGCGAACTTCTTACAGGCGCCGCAGCGCTGATAGGACAGTTGAGTCCTGCGGACTGGACGGCTAGGAACATTTTTGAAAAGGCCTATTTGCCTTTAGCGGCGAAGTTCGGTGGCGACAATAAATCCAACGGTTCTATCCAGTTTTTCGGACTTCACGATATCAGAACCGTGAATGGAGAAAAGACTGATCATACGGTCAATATCTCGGGAACGCTCGTGAAACCCTCCGCTTATACGACTTCGTCGTCCGGATTTTACGATTTCGGGTCATCTGTTTTTTCTACGGTCAAGATCTATGAAACCGTCAAAGTTGGCGATAGCTCCTACAGTTTTATTGCGACGGCTAATGGAGCATCTCTTGAGACCTTTACCAGGTCCCAAGATCTTGTGGCAACTTTCCAGATGGAGCACAGCCAAGAATTGGCGAAAGCCGCTACATTTACTTATGCCAACGGGCAGGCTTCGGCCACGGTTAGCTTAAATGCCACCAATGTCAACAATTCCGAAACCCATTCTTATTCCGGTCAATATACGGTTACTTTCTACCATTCCGGGTGTGGGCGGTTGTTTTCCTACAGCGCTTTTGACACTTTTGGAAAGGTTGATGCCGGTTTGCAGTCAAAAGACACCTATTACGGCCGACTTGTTACTCAATATAGGGCGGCATTGAGCAGTAATTCCATTCTTATGGGGAGCTTTTTATTGCTGCAACCCGTCCAATTGCAGACCTTCTATGTAAAACTGATGGAAAATATGACGACCGGCCCGATGGGTGCCGAATTGAACAAGCTAAAAGGCCTCAGCGGTCATCAGTATCAACAAGGCATTCTTAATCTGGACTCCTATATTTGAAAAAATGCTAAGGAAATTATTGCGAAGGAATTTTCGGGAGGCCTTGACACGGCGCCACAGCAGCCTAAAAGTTACTCGGAGGCGGAAACCTTTGCGCAAAGGCAGGCGGATTGGAATAAGAATTTCGCTCAAATTGCGGATCTTTTCTTTGGGTTTGCATTGATTAGCGGACAGGACACGCTCACGCTTAAGTACAAAGATGCAGGGGGCTGGGAAGAGTTCTCCAGTACGATCAATGTTATCCAGAGGGCTGACAGTTTTGGTTACTCCGAAAATGCGCTCAGGACCACGATTACCTACACGAATCCCGACAACAAAAACCGCGTTGAGAGCATTACTCTTTCCCGCGCGGATCGTTATGCGGAAGACTACCAGGGCTATACCCTGACTCGGGTGGCGACTGGCGAAAGTCGTTCTACGCAATTCAACAGCTCAGTGAGAACATGGATTCGAGATTCGGACACGCAATCTCCAAACTCAGTTTTTTCATCCGGGATGAAGTGGGGCAACCAGAACCTTGCATTCGGGTTCGAAACTCTTGGCGCCATTGTTGGGGGTAGCTATGAGACCGATACGG
>JBAXGK010000243.1:0-3687 GCA_037139435.1 Candidatus Omnitrophota bacterium
TTAACGAGGATCCTATCGCAAACGTTTTCCGGTATGCAGATTTTGGTATTGTTTGCGATTATCGCGAGATTTTTCCGCATCTGATCAGGAAAGTCCGCGAAGGTTCCGCTCTTGGGCTCAATTCCACAGCTCTCGTTTAAAATTCGTCCCTCGTCGAATTCTTGAAGTGGCATTTTTCCTGCTGGTTTTAATTTCTCCTTTCTTGTCGCGGATCTTCCCCCTAGTCGCTACTCTGTGATGACGGGAGCTCTCAAAGAAATATGAAAATTATTTTTTAAAAAACTTGACAAGGATTATGAGCTTCCGCATAATGCGCAAACCAAATGTTGAATATGTTGACACAATGTTTAGTATGTTGACGTGATGTTGTTAATGTTGAATTCGAATAAACGGAGCAATAGCCAGCTTTCTCATGATCAGCGTTTTTAAAAAAAGAGATTCCCAGGAAGATCCCCGCGGTAGCAATCTCCCTTACTACGCGCGTTACATCACAACAACAGAATTTGCGCGGGTTTGTAATGTTACGCGATTGACGGTTATTAATTGGGTCAATAAAAAGAAGATCCGCTCGGTTCAGACTATGGGCGGGCATCGTCGCATTCCATTGATGGAGCTTCTGTCCTTTTTAGAATCAACGATGACTGGCATGCGGAATGCCAAAAAGTCCCGTTATTGTTGGGAACATGCGAAGAAGCTCGGGAAAGAGAAGAAATGTAAAACCTGTGCTCTTCGTGGAAGTCCGTTCCATTACTGCTCTGTAGTTGCGGCAAACCTCGGTAAGGAAAGTATTCATTGCTCCGGGAATTGCTCAACCTGTGACTATTTGAAAGTGTTTCTGAATCATGAGTGGGACTGTGGCTGGGGAAATATGGACAAACCAGCTCGCCAAAAAATATGTCAGAAAGTCTGTTGATTTTTGATGTGCTCTTTTATGAGACAAGTCAATAAATAGGGATAAAGGGTCAACGCGCGGTAAGGCAAACGTTGAATCTTATAATTCGCGGAGGCGGGGATAGTGTGAATGCAGGAAGGCGCGATTTTATGAGATCGGAGAATTGTCATGTTTGATTTGTTTAAGAAGCAAAAAAGTCAAAGCGCGTCTCCCAGCGAGAAGTTTTCACTTCATAGCACCTACATCAGCACAAGTGAATTTGCCAAGGTTTGTAATGTGACCCGCTTCACGATCCTAAATTGGGTGAAGAAAAGGAAGATCCGCGCGGTCAGGACGCAAGGGGGGCACCAGAGGATACCGATGGCCGAAGTCGTGTCTTATTTAGAATCGCTCCCGATCTTTGCCGAACATCCATTGGCCAAAAAAAACGCCAGCGGCCGTGTTGATTATTGTTGGGAACATGCCCTGGCTCAGAAAAAAGCGGAAAAGTGCAGTGAATGCATCATGTATGGCAGTCCGACCCATCACTGCGCGCTCATTGCAACGTCGTTGGGAAAAGACCGGATCCAATGCGAGGGTAACTGCCAAACGTGTGATTATTGGCGCGAATTGTTTCCGCACGATCAGGGAGCCAAGCGAGTGTGCCATCAAGCTGTGAAAGGCGCGCCCGTCCAGGAGGAGAAGGTCGTGAATGTGAACGCAAACGATGGGCGAGGTCTTGCCCAGGAGATGAGTTTCCAGATAGGGCACAGCCTTCGTGATATGTGGAACGTTTTATCGTTGAAAAATGCCGCCTTAAGTAAGTCCGGGATCAAGGGCCATGAAGACAAAGATCTCGGGAAGAAAAAACCGATTTAACAGAACGTAAAAAACAGGAAAAAATAATGTTAACTCTCTATGTGATCGCAGGTTTCTCGATTATTCCGCTCATTTTGTGGGGGCTCTGGGCGCAGGTCCACGTGCGGCGCGTTTTTAAGAAATACGCGCATGAACCGGTTAAGAAAGGTATGGCCGGAGCAAAATTCGCACAATTGATGCTGAAGGAGCACGGCATAAACGATTTTAAGATCATGACGATCTCCGGCGATCTGGCGGACCATTACGACCCGCGTAAGAAAGTGATCCGGCTTTCAAAAACAGTGGCGGAAGGATCGAGTGTGGCGTCCCTTGGCGTTGCGGCCCATGAGGCGGCGCATGCCATCCAGGATAATAGGGATGATTTTTTTCTCAGAGTGCGTAACTCGATGACTCCGATGATCGAAAAGACGGCCTACTGGCTATTGCCGCTGCTTTTTGTCGGCATCATTTTTGGTGGGATGGTCGGTTCCACGTTCTTCCTTGATGTCGCCGTTCTGTTCTATTTCGGGATCATGATTTTCTATGTAGTGACTTTACCCATGGAGTGGAACGCGTCCTCCCGTGCTTTGCAGTTTATCGAATCGAAAAAGATCGCTACGAAAGCGGAGTTGGAAGGTGTGAAAAAGGTGCTCCAGGCAGCGGCTCTCACCTACGTCATTGCTGCGGCATTGGCGGTCGCGCAATTTTTGAGATTGTTTGGTTTTTCGACCTCTCGTCGCTTGTGATGTCTCGGAAAATACGGATCGAATAACGGCAGTTCTTAAATAACTAACGGAGGTGTGACGTGACACTCGGGCAATTACTGATCCTGGTTTTGATCGTGGTTGTTTTTTGGATGGGCAAGAAATTGAAACAGCATGACGAGAAGTTCGAGAAGATGGGAAAAAAGAATAACGATTAGATCGCAAGTTTTTAAGGGATGTTTGAAAACATGAAGGATCTTTGATGGAACGATCACCGGCAATACTTACGGAATGCCCTAAGCCCTACGACAAATGGTTTATTGTTGTGGTCGGTATGTGTGCTCTGTTCCTTCTCTACACGTTGTATGTGTATATCTACGGGGATCCGGAGGCTGTGCAGGCCGCAGATGTGGCCGCTGTCAGTTCCACGGCGGTGACTACGACTACGGTAGCCTTCCCGCCGGTGACGTTGACCGGGGGGAATCCGTGGACCGTCGAAGAGGATGATACTGAAGAAGAACAGAGCGGGTACAAGGGATTGCCGGCTGAAATACCGCCCAAAGGAAAGTATGTTCCGCCCGAAGAAAGCACTTCTGCGAATAGTGTTTATGTGCTGACGGAGCATACGAATGAAGAAGACACTTATGAGAAGCCCATATGCAAAAGGCTTGAGGAAACAGACACTGAAACCGAACCCGTTTCTCACGGACTAATCTGATAGAGGCTCAATGTGAAACAATCTGAATGGATATCGAAAAACATTCTGTTCATCATCGTGACTTTGATCGTTTTGAATTTCGTGCTTGTTTCCTGGGGTGCGATGAACTTCGGATTCGGCACCCGGAAAGATCTTAATCTCTATGACCTAAGTGCTCTTCGCAATAAAACGTTGCTATTGCAGCAATCGACTGCAACCGCCACTACGACAGACACAACGGCGACCCGGGTGCCGGTGGCCAGCGGTAGTTTGCAGCTGACGTGTTCCGATGACGATCTCGGGTCCGCGTTCGCCGCAGTACGGCCCGCCGTGGTGAATATCACCGCGGACAAGGTTACGTCGAAGCGCGGCGGGAGTAGCGTGACGCAGACGGCCGATACCCTTCTTTTTGACGATCCCGCCATCCGGTTCGTGGAAGAACAGTCCCTGGGAACCGGGATCATCGTGGACGGACGCGGCTTCATTTTGACCAATGCCCATGTCGTCGCGACCGCCCAGAACCTCAAAGTCATCGTTTTCAGCTTCGAGCGGAAGGC
>JBAXGK010000244.1:0-3678 GCA_037139435.1 Candidatus Omnitrophota bacterium
CGGGTTTGATGTCCACGGAAGACGGCTACCAGGTGGCTCAAAAATATTCTGAAATGACCGCTACCGCAAAAAAACTTGGCTCTCAATTAAGAGCGCCCTACATGACGCTTTCATTTATGGCGCTCCTGGTCATTCCGGAAATAAAGTTGAGCGATCAGGGACTCTTTGACGGCAAGGGTTTCAAGTTCATCGACCTTTTCACGGAGAGCAAAACGAGTCCCGTCGAAAACCCATCGTAATACTTCTAGAACAGCTGGAAGTGAATGTGCGGCAATAGCCGTTTCAAGAAGGAAGTGTGTTTTATGACAAAACTAACAAGCGGGCCGGGCTGGGCTCTGAGTTCTGACGAGCCGTCTCCCGTGATCAAAAAAGAAAATCCGAATTCGCCGAAGCCCGTGGTCCGTTTGGAAAAAAGAACCGGGAAATATGTGACCGTGATTTCCGGACTTCACACCTACGGCTCAGAGAGACTGAACAGCATGGCGAAGGAGTGGAAAACTTTCTGCGGGGCCGGAGGAACGGTTAAAAACGGCGTCATTGAGATCCAAGGGGATCAGGTCAAGGCGATCCAGGGATGGTTTTTAAAAGGCAGCCAGCGGTGAAAAAAGCGTGACCCGAAACGAAGGAGGGATGGATCGATGAACTACTTTAAATTTTTAAGCATTGTGTTGGGCGCCTGGATGATCCTCGGCGGAGCATGGGCCGTTTTTGGCGTGGAAAGCCTGAAGCGGCTGATCGTGAAGCTTTATCCGGAAGTTCGCCCCCGCTGGATCCCGGTTGTTGGGTGGCTGGTGCTAGCGCTTGTTTTATGGACCTGGGTGGAATTCGTGAAGGCTGTGAGCATGGAGAACTTTGTGGTCACGCTCGTCATGAGCCTGGGCCTTGCCAAGGTTGTGCCACTAGTCTTCCTATATAAGAAGGCTCGGGAGTTCCTTTTGGCTCTTCTTGCGGAGCCGCTCGCGTTCCGTGTGGTGGTCCTGAGCTCCGCAGCCGTGGGCTTGGCGCTTTTGATGATGGGGTTGTTCTTTTAATCCTTGGAGGAGCAAGTCTGTGTAAGAAATACGGCCTGGTTGTGATTGACTTCGAAGAATCCAGGGCCGACCTGGAAATCCTTCTCGAGCCCGATGCTTTCTTTAACCACCATTTTCCCACCTTTAGAAGACACCAGATACGGCGCATGGTGAGCCAGCACGCCGACAAATCCATTTTCCGTAGGAAGGAACGTGTGCACGACCGTTCCTTCATAGGCGGTCCCTTGCGGTGTGATAATCTTCAGCGAGTAGGATGCGGCCATAAATACCTTAGTGAGGCGTACGGTGTACGGAGTACGGCGATGCAGTTTTTCGCGGTACGCCGTACTCCTTCCGCCGTACTTGTTGTTTAGACATTTACTTTGATTTTCTCGTAAGACTCTAAAACATCTTCGATACCGCCCGCCATATAAAAACATTGCTCGGGGATATGATCAAGCTCGCCGGCGAGGATCTGTTTAAAGCTGGCGATTGTATCCTTCAAGTGGACGTAGCGGCCTTTGCGTCCCGTGAACGCTTCCGCAACGAAGAAGGGCTGCGAGAAAAAGCGTTCCATCTTGCGGGCGCGCATGACAAGCTCCTTATCCTCCGGAGAAAGTTCGTTGATCCCCAGGATCGCGATGATGTCCTTTAAGTCCTTGTAGCGCTGAAGGACGCGCTGGACTTCGCGGGCGATGTCGTAGTGCTCCTGCCCAACGATGCGCGGGTCCAGCATGCGCGAAGTGGAGGCCAAAGGATCCACAGCCGGGAAAATACCCTGTTCCACGATTGAGCGCGAGAGCACGGTAACGCCGTCCAAATGCGAGAACGCGGTGGCCGGAGCAGGATCAGTCAAGTCGTCAGCCGGCACGTAGATGGCCTGGACGGAGGTGATCGAGCCCGAGTGTGTGGATGCGATGCGTTCCTGCAGCGCCGCCATTTCGGTCGCGAGGTTCGGCTGATAACCGACGGCGGACGGCATGCGGCCTAAAAGGGCCGAGACTTCCGAGCCTGCCTGGGTGAAACGGAAAATGTTATCGATGAAAAGCAGCACGTCCTGATGCGCTTCATCGCGGAAATATTCCGCCATCGTGAGGCCCGACAAAGCCACGCGAAGACGCGCGCCGGGCGGCTCGTTCATTTGCCCGAAGACCATGGCTGTTTTTTTGATAACGCCGGACTCCTTGAGCTCAAGCCAGAGATCGTTTCCTTCACGCGTACGTTCCCCAACGCCGCAGAAAACCGAAACGCCGCCGTGCTCGTTGGCGATGGAATGGATCAGCTCCATGACAATGACGGTCTTTCCGACGCCCGCGCCTCCGAAAAGGCCGACCTTACCGCCCTTCGGGTAGGGGGCCAGAAGATCGATGACTTTGATGCCGGTCTCAAGGGTCGCGGTGACGGGGAGTAGTTCTTTAAAGGAAGGCGGTGCGTGATGAATGCTGCTTTTCTTCGCGGGGTCTTTGACAGCTCCTTGCTCGTCGATCGGCTGCCCCAGAAGATTAAAAATCCGGCCGAGGGTTTGTTCGCCTACAGGAACGGAGATCGGAGCGCCCGTGTCCGTCACTTCCATGCCGCGCACAAGACCGTCGGTGGAGGCAAGAGCGATCGCCCGAACAATGTTATCGCCAATATGCTGTGCAACCTCGAGCACAAGGGTCCGGTCTTTCATCTTTACTTCGAGAGCGTTCAGCATCTGCGGCAGATGATCGACCTCGAATTCGACGTCGACACTGGGACCCATCACTTGAATGATTTTACCGGATGACATAAATCCTCTCCTTCGTTCAACGCGCAACGGTCAACGCACAACGAAAAAGATCTTACGTTGCGCGTTGTGCGTTGCGCTAGTTTTTTAGGGCTTTCGAGCCCGAAACGATCTCAATAAGTTCTTTGGTGATAGCCGCTTGCCGGACCTTGTTTCGCAAGAGCACAAGCGTATCGGTCAGTTCTTTCGCGTTCTCGGTGGCTTGGTACATGGCGTTCATGCGCGCCATATGCTCCGCGATCATGGATTCTATAAAGATCATGCGCGTCTTGGCTGCGAAAACGAGCGGAACGAGCCGTGCGAACAAGGCTTCGGGGCTGGGCTCCATGATATACAGACTCGATGTCTCGACCGGTTCGCTGCTACTTGCCTCCAAATGGAAAGGAAGCAGTTTTTCTGTCGTGGCGCGATAAACAGATTTTCCCGTGAAATGAGCATAAACCGCGTAAACGGCGTCGACCTTTTTTTCGGAAAAAAGTTCTTCCATGAGAAGAACGATTTCCGTGATCATGAATTCAAACGGGATCGCTTTGGTGTCCGGGAAGTCTTGGAACCAGGAATAGCCTGCCCGCGAAAGGGCATTCACGCCGCTTTTACCGACGCCGATCAGGAAAGGCGTCCTGGAACTTTGCCCCAGAAATTTTTTGGCCTCCTCGATAAGGCTTTGATTGTACGAACCGCAGAGGCCGGTATCAGACGTGATGACGAGAAGCGCGACCTCTTTTTCTTCACGCGTTTCAAGCAAAGGATGCTGAAGCGGAATGTCGGTGCCGAGGAGCCGGTTCAAGACCCCTTCCAGAGCTTGGACATAAGGAGCCGTTTGCTCGCGCAGTTTTTGAAAACGCTTGAGCTTCGCGGCCGCGACCATTTCCATGGCTTTGGTGATCTTCTGGGTGCTCT
>JBAXGK010000245.1:0-3659 GCA_037139435.1 Candidatus Omnitrophota bacterium
TCCAGGATGTCTTCTTTCACATCCAGCCTGATATCCTCCGGGGCCACTCCCGGCATCTCCGCGTAGACCCTGATCTCTCCTGTTTCATCAAAGACATCCGTGATCGGCTCTCGCTCCTCATCCACCTTGGGCCCCTGGGGTGTTTTTTTGATATTGCCGAACGGTTCGACAATAGGTTTTCCGCCGCCCGCTGACTTGACAGAAAAACCAAACACCCCTTTCATCCCTTTTTTGAGATGGCTAAGATCGATCTCCCCTTCTTGTTGAATCCCGCCGCCCGCTTCTTTCAGCTTTGCCGCGAGGTCCACTAACTTCTCAATGCCGCTAAAGAGTCCTCCCAAACCGATTTTCCCCATACCGAAATCAATATCGACTCCGTCATCTTTCTTGGGATCCTTCTTTTCATTCGCCATCTTGATGCCCTCCGCTTAGTTGATCACCCCCTGAAGCACGGCCTAATATTGCATGGAAAAAGTTTTGAGCGGCTTTTTGGGGATATTCTTGTAGCCTTTAACTTTTTGTTCTTCGTTGGCCTCGTTTTGCAATTTTTCGAGCCGCTGGTTAATGGAGTGTAACAGTTTTTTTGCGCTCATTCTTCTTTTGTCCAACAAAAAAAGCTCCTTTTCGATCCGGTCCTTCTCTCTTCGATGCATATACAATTCCAGATAAGTCGATCTTTGCGCTTTTGGAATAGACCTGGCGCCTATCGAACGAATGCTCTTGATCTCTCTAACGCTCGCGAATTGCTGTATCCCTTTCATCGGGCCTACCTCCCTTTTTATCCGTCACTGCAACTCCGGAGTTAAACAAGAACGGCCTCTTTTTTTGTCTTCTTCCCGGAACCCGGAGCCTTCTTGGGAACGCTGATCAGCCTTCCGGTGCCGACTTCTTTTCTGACAAGCTCCTTAACGATTTCTTTCACCCTGTCCTGGTTCGTCTTTGAGCCAACGCGGCTTGTCTCAGACGCCAGGATGTCCTGACACATCTGCGTAAAAGCCCCATTGGCGCTTTTGAGCGGGGTGATACCCTGAACTTTAAGTGTCTTGGAGATCATGATACAGCCGCGCACCGTGGGAGCAAACTCGCACTTTCCTGAATTTCTCAGGCCCCTCACGATATTGACGATGATCTCGGAGTGCTGCTTTGAAAGCTTGGACTTTGCCTGGGTGATGGCCACCTCGGTTTCATAGTCAAAGTAGTCCAGGTCCATGGTGATCATCCTGTCCCTTAAGGCATCCTGGCTCCGGTGAACACCAGCATATTCTTCGGGGTTCGAGGTGAAGATCGCGTTAAACCCCGGATCCACCCGTAAATACGGCTCTTCCCCGCCTCGGCCCACAGGAAGATCCATCATCTTCTCCTGAAGGATGGACAGAAGGATGTTATTGGCTTCCGGCCGCGAGCGGGTGAATTCATCATAGATCAGCGTAAATCCGTATTTACAGGCAACGGTCAGGCGGTTGTCCACCCACCGTTTCACCATATCCTCTTCCGTTTTCAAAACTCTGGAGATGAACCGGTCGACGACCTTCTTGATCCTGTAACCATATTCACCGCCTACTAAGTCTGACGTGGTGAATTCTTCATCTCCATGGATCATCACCACCGGCCTTTTAATTTTACCGGCCATATGCATCGCGAGCGTGGTCTTGCCGGAGCCGGAGATCCCTCTAAAATGGACCGGGAAGCCCGCTTTAACATAGGCCAGCGCCCTGTCGGTAATATCTTTGATATACTTGGTCTCCACGAAGTCGGCCAAAGGACTGGGTTCCAACACTGTCGTCATCTCATCGATCATATTATTTCCCCTCTCTTCTTGGCGTCAAAAGCATTATGCCCGCCGGCCCAAAAGGCAGGCATCGCATTCCATATCCTATTCGCCTCGTCAAAATCAGCGCGGCTTTCTTTTCCCTTCCTTATAAAACGATCCCTTAAAGAAGATATCCTTTTGAGGAGCACATTTCGGTCTTCGCCCAGCTTTTCCTTCAAGCTTTGGGCTCTCTCCCCATGAACTATCCTGCAGTGAGCTATGAATTCCAAGGCATGAGTCCTGAGGGCCTCGGCCTGTTCCTTGAGATCGCTCCGGCTTCTCTTTCTCTGTTCCCGAGCCCTCGTGTTCCCTTCACAAAGAAATTTCGCACTATCCGATTCATGGCCCATAATCTATCCTTCTTGGGGAGTCATCCCCATACCGCCGCAGAGGGTGCAAGGCCTATTGCCATCACCCTTATGACCGGTGCCGTCACAATTAGGGCACGCCTCTCGTGCCCCCCAGCGCCAGGACATGCTGTCTTTTCTGTTAAAGGCAAAGCGTGTAAAAACTTTGTGAGGATGGACGCCACTCCCTTTACAAAACGCGCATTCAATCATCGTCCCCTCCCGTCCACCCTTTCGCATGCCGCCAACTCAGGCGGCTCCTTGAAAGGGTCTTTACCTTTGCCCTGCAAACAGCGCATTTCATTTCGCGCACTTACTTGCTCTTTCTTTTTCCTCTTTTCTTTCCGGCCTTCTTCGCGCTCTTCTGTTCAATAGCCTCTTCCACCGTAAGAACCTTCTCTCCGGCTTCGATCCTCGGCATCACGCCGCCTTTTCGGGATCGGGCTAAAGACGCGGACATTCCCTGCCACGCGACCTTGGCGCTTGCAATGTCGGAGCTATATTCGCCCATAAGTTCGCGCGCATCACCCAAAAGCTTTTTGACATCGCTCGCGATATCGCCGATATATTTCGCCAGACTCTTTTTCATGGCCTCTGACATCTCGGCATGAGCTTCGTTAAATTCCTTCAGCTTCTTTTGAGTGTAGAGCTCGATCTCTTTCACTTCTTTGGCGAGGGACGCTCTGAGAGCCGCCGTCATCTTTTCCCGATCCGCATGAACCGCTTTTAACTGCGCGGCGGTCGCTTTTAACTGCGCGGCCACATCTTTCGCGATAGACTTCACAAAAGCCGATAAGCTCGAGGCCTGCTCCTCGCTCATCTCTTTATGGCTGGCCTGGAACCCTTTAAGCATGGAGCCGACACTCTTTTCCAGCCCCGAGACAAAATCAGCCAATCGCTTGGACTGTTCGGCGCTCATCTGTTTCCTGGTAACGGCGAGACCTTTCCTGTCCGCGGCAAAACCCCGGATCGTTTTTTGGGTGTCTCTCACCAGATCTTTCAACGCATTGACTCGCACGTCATACGAGCCGATGATGTTTTCGGTAATGTTTTTCATGCTATCCGCTATTCCCATCTTGATTCCCTCCCCTTTTACTTAGTGGACCTGGTTTCTTTTACTATTTTCCCATCACGCAAAAAAACGGTCTGGGGCGGGTAGACAAGGTCATGTTTCTTAGTTCGCCCCAAAATCTTATTAACCTCTTCTCTTCTTTCCAGCTGCTCCGCCAGGCGCTCTTCATGCTGAGCCCTGAATCCCTGAAGCATCATTTTAAGATCCTTGATCCTCAAGCTTCTCCCTTTGGCCAAAAGCGCTTTGATCCCTAGGGGCATCGCTTGCTGTTCTTTCTGGAATTCCTTGAGCTTGGAGGAAACCTCTTCTTTTCTGACGTCCAGATTGGCAAGAACCTCTTTTAACTTTTCCTGGTATTCTTTGACCCTTGGAATATCCCCTTGGGCGAAGGCCACTTTAAATTGAGACAGATTCTCTTTTAGGGTGCTCG
>JBAXGK010000246.1:0-3628 GCA_037139435.1 Candidatus Omnitrophota bacterium
TGATAAGACTCGCGTCATAAGTCGCGCCTGTTACAGGAGCCACGTAATTGAGGCCCTTCGTTTCAATCGATACCGCACCGCTACTCCCCATGTGAGTTTTATCCGATACGAAATTCACGAGAGCGATATGGGTGTTATCGAAACCGGTAGGGACATTGCTCCCCGTAAGAGATAAAGTGTAATTCATAAGACTTCCGGTGAGATTTATATAGAAGATCGCTTTATTATAATTCTGATCCAGCACTTCAACCTTGAGCTGCTTCCCGGCAGGGCCATTGGCCGCAAAGGTCAATCCACCGCTAAGATTCTGCGCTGTCCCCAGAAAAGTTTTATGGGACTGCGCTACCACAGTCCGGTACCAACGAACACTTACATCCAGCGGACCCGGGCTTGTTTTGCTTCCGTCATCCAGCCAAGTCGTGGTCCCCGTCCCACTCACCGCGAAATTACTCTGAGCCGTCTTCCAAGTCTGCCCATAGTCATCACTATATTGAATATTGTAAGCATCCACGCCGACAGGATCCGTAAACGTTAGTCTAAATCCAACATTCGAGACATAATTGATCGCGCTGATCTGAGGTACTCCCGGGTCCTGAAAATACCCCCAACCCGTCTGGGAATACACAAAATCATCACTGTCCGCGAGCGTGTAATTAAAGCTATAGTTCGTAGCACTTGCCTGAGTCTGGATGATGGTCCCGTTCGCTGTAGCTCCTGAAGTCCCAACAGCAGAACTCAAAGCCGGAGAATTTGAAAGCGCCGTGAGCGCCGATTGACTGTAACTGGTCCCCGTCACCGCTGGCACCAACCCCTTCGTCTCCACCGCCACCGTCCCGCTCGCGCCCATCTTCTTCTTGTCCGCCACCAGATTCACCATGGCAATGCTCGCCGTATCAAGACCTGTCAGATCCAACGTGTAGTTCTGGTTCGAACCCGTCAGATTCAACGCGAATTTTTTAACCGCGTGGCTCGAATCCCACACCTCCACCACCAGCTGCTTCCCCGCAGGACCATTCACCGCCAAAACCAAACTCGTCCCCAAATTCTGCGAGGACCCTGTAAATGTGGACCCTGTGAAATAGCCCCAACCCACCTGGCTGTACACAAAATCATCATCGTCCGCAAGCGTGTAATTGAAATTGTAGTTCGTGCCGCTCGTCTGAGTCTGGGTAATGGTCCCGTTCGCGACAGCGCCTGAAGTCCCAACATCAGAACTCAACGCCGGATAATTGGGAAGCGTCGTGATTGCCGATGAGTTATAGCCAGTCCCTGTCACAGGCGTTATCAACCCCTTCGTTTCTACCGTCACCGTCCCGCTCGCGCCCATCTTCTTTCTGTCCGCCACCAGATTAATAAGCGCGATATTCGTCGCGTCAAATCCAGTCGGGATGCCATCGCCTGTCAAAGCAAGCGTGTAATTCTTTGTTGTCCCGGACAAGGTCAAATAGAAATCCGCGATCAACCCGTTTTTATCCAGAACCTCAACCTTGAGGCTCTTTCCGCTCGGGCCATTCACTGCCAGAACCAAACTCGTCCCTAAATTCTGCGCACTCCCTTGAAACGCTTTGGCGCTATCAAAGTAACCCCAACCGAGCTGGCTAAAAACAAAGTCATCATTATCCGCAAGCGTATAATTAAAGTTGTACGTCGTCCCACTCGTCTGGCTCTGTGTGATCGTTCCGTTCGCCGTCCCTCCCGCTGTTCCGACGTTCGAACTCAACGAAGGATAATTGGGGAGCTGCGTTATCGCAGATTGATTGTAGGTCGTACCACTCACTACGGGCGCATACGAAAGGCCTCCGATCTTGATGCCCAAGGTTGCCGCCGGGACGGTGGTGACATAACGCGTGTTAACACCGTTGTAATAAACCCAATAATTATTTTCGAACACAAAATTGATCTTTTTAATTTGGTCGAGCTTAAGATCCGGGAAGTTAGACCGAATGTCTGCTATGGAAATTGCGACGTTCGTATAAGTCGCGTTCAACGCCGGCAGGGCAAAAGATCCGACGTTGCCGTAGACATCGACAAATTCCAACTTATAAACACGCTGCGGGTAAGCGGGCGAACTTGGATGGTCGCTCTTGATATCGTAACTAAAATAACCGATCCCGCTCAGATTTTGCGACCCACCCGGAGTAGAAGAGAAATCGATCTGTGCCCAAGAGTAACTGTCCGCTGTGGAAACGTTGTAGCTGACGGAAAATTCGCTGGAAGATTGCTGTGAGGTAGCGGGATCATACAAACCGTCTTTGCTGCCGTAGCTCAGAGCAGGATAACCCGTCAAGTTTGAGATGGGCTGCGCCGAACGGTAAACTGAATATTGCTCCGGATTTGTATTGTACTCATCAACGCTGGCAATAAATTGATTCAGGACCGCGCGTGCCTCAACGCTTGACGCCTCCGGCGTATGCGCCGTTTCGATCAACGCCGCAAGGTCTTCCTCGCTCATCGGTGTGGGAGTGATAAGGCCATCATGGTTATACGCATAAACTCCGTTTTCGGTAATCACATACTCGACCGTGCTTCCGGCCTGTTCAAAATCGAAAGGGCTCGGTTCCGAACGCGTTCCAACGGGATGCGTGTGGATGATCAGGGAAGATTCTTGCAATAAATTCTGCGCGACGGGATTTGCGCGAAGCTCATCGAGACTCCCGGTCGTGAACATCACGATTTTTCCACGGATCACCGCGATCCCAACTTCCACATCTTCACGAACCAGATTGCGAAGGTCTTCGGCTGTCACATCCTTCACGATCACAGCTGCCGCGTAATCGGGTGTCAAAGAGTCAGCCGCCTGGTCAAAAGAATATTCCTCGGCATCCCGGACATTCTGCGGAGTGGTTTGTGCTGGATTTTGCGAAGCCGATGGAACTAAATGAAGTTGGTCCTGAAGAAAGGTTGCGTTCGGATCAACCGGGGTCACAGGCGTCGCGTTGCGCTGCTGAGAGTTGGCGGACTCCCCGGCCGCTTCGGTCTCAGGCTGATAGGGCACCACGCGTGCATCAGCGCTAAGGGTGATGTCAGCAAAACCGGAAGGGATCGTTTGGGATAAGAAAAATGCAAGGATAACAAGAGAAGCCAAAATTCTTTTTGAAACGGAATGCCGAAGCTGATAAAAATGACTATTTTTCGTATTCATTTTTTCGCCCTTTCGCAACCGGATTTTTTTATCGGCCCCACCCTGGAACCGTAGAGTGAAACGCTTAGACATTTATCAATTCTATTACCCGCCTAGAGACTAACATGCCTTTCAATCCTTGTCAACACACGCAACATATTGAAAACAAACAACTTGCGATTATTTTTACATATTAATAAAGTGCTTTTAAAGGTAGATAAGAGAATATTTGATCCGCGAGTGTTAAAAAATTTTCATAAGAACACTCATTTTTGACACACTCTCCTTGAAAAATCTTAGAAGAAATAGAAGCGGCATCAGAAAAACATCCGCACTTTATGACGAGCAAGCGGCATGGAAGGAAGATCTAACTGCGGGAAAACGCCGAAGCTTTTGAAAAATCTACCAAAAAAAATGCCCGAGGCCAGACTTGAACTGGCACAGGGATTTAATTCCCCAACGGATTTTAAGTCCGGTGCGTCTGCCGATTCCGCCACTCGGGCACTT
>JBAXGK010000247.1:0-3615 GCA_037139435.1 Candidatus Omnitrophota bacterium
GAACGCTACAATGGCATTGTAGAGGTCAAGGGTTCAACTCCCTTCCGGTCCACCATTTTTTAGCAATGAGCCTTGAGCTATGAGGCCTGAGCAAGACATAGCTGTTGACTCAAGGCTCAGAACTCATGGCTCGGTACTGAATTTTGCGGGGATGGCGGAACTGGCAGTCCCAATTCCTATCAATTTTTTAGCGAAGCGGAAATTGGGGCAGCCCTTGTCATCCATTTAAGAAATAAAATTTCAGACAAGGGCAGACGCACTGGGCCCGAAGTTTGGCTGTAGTTTATTTGGATGCTGCATTTTGTTCGCGGGGATGGCGGAACTGGCAGACGCACTGGACTCAAAAAGCGTCCGCATGTTTTTTCCGAACCGCTTGTATTGCTTTCTTTTACGCGATTTCTCCTCTACAAATTAGCATCCTCGCTTTGTTCGATGTTGACCGATCTTAACCGCACATAAGGCTTATTCAGCACTAAAATAGACACAAAATGGTCACAAGGGGATTCATGGCGGATTTCGGTTATAAAGCCAACAGTCCGCGTTGGGAGGAAAGAACAGCTTGGGGACGATTGGTATTTTAAGGGTCTAATTGCGCATTACCGCGTATTAGAGGCCGTGCTGGTGTGTAATCCGTTGAGAAGGGAGCGTGGGCTTTTAAAAGTCGCGATCAGCCCAGATTATGACATTGGTCTGTTCGATCCTAGGTTGGGGAGTTTTTTTATGTCAATACAGGCGCTATTGTTACAGCGAACAAAAGTTCGTGGGTAATGGTAGCGCCTTTTTATTTTGGAACCAGTCCATCGAATTAACAGCCGAAATGAAGCAGACAGAGATGAAGAAAATGTAATCTTGGATTCATCCTCCCGTAATGTCGGGGAGTTATAATTCGAACTCCACATTGAAGATCGACGCTAGAATTATTCAGGTTATAGGCGGACGATCAGAAGTAAGAAACCATTTTAAAAAGGAGAAACACAATGAAAAAGACACTCTCGGTTGCGCTCATGTTGTTGGTCGCGGGAACTGCTGCTTATGCCGCGATGCCTGCCAAGCACGTGGCATGCGACGTGAAGGGGAAAACAAAATTGGTCAAGACTATCGACGCCTGCAAAGCCTTAGGTGGCACAGTGGTTGAAGCGAAGAAAGTTTCCTAAAAACAGTCTTACGCGTTTTGCGGAAACTGTGTTTGTGCAAAGGGGGTTGCCTGAAAAGGGTAACTCCCTTTGTTTTTCTTCGGAGGATCATTTGTGTCTGCCGCGGGATTTAGTGGTAAAATTCTCAAGCCTTAAACTAAGGTCTCGTTTTCTGAAGCGATCCATTTCAAGAGGTTTCGATGCGTATTCTTTTAGCCGAAGATGACAGCCGGGTTGCCAGTTTTGTTCGCCGAGGACTACGGGAAGAACAGTATGCCGTGGATATGGCCGCGGATGGCGAAAAGGCGCTTTTTATGGCGCAAACCGGCGAATATGACCTCATCATTTTGGACCTCATGTTGCCCAAAAAGGACGGGATGGAGGTTTTGCGGACGCTCCGGGCATCCAAAGCGGGGACGCCCGTCCTGATTCTAACTGCCAAGGATAAACCCAAGGATAAAGTGGAGGGGCTGAACGCCGGGGCGGATGATTATCTGACCAAGCCTTTTGGTTTTGAGGAGCTGTTGGCTCGAGTTCGGGCGCTTCTGAGGCGTCGCGGTGATATGATTCCAACCGTACTGACCGCGGCGAATCTCGAAATGGATACCCTTAAACAACGAGTGTGCCGCGGGAAGCGGGACCTGGATCTCACGAATCGGGAATATTCGTTGCTAGAATTTTTTCTGCGTCATCCCAACGAGATCGTGACACGCACTAAGCTTTCGGAACATGTGTGGGAAACTGATTTCGACACATGCTCCAATGTCATCGATGTCCATATCGCTCGTTTGCGACAAAAGATCAATGAAGGTTTTTCGCTGAAACTTCTGGAGACAGTGCGCGGTAAGGGCTACATCCTCCAGATCCCCGAAATAGAATGATCCGATCCATCCGTTTTTCCCTGACCCTCTGGTATGCCGCGATCTTAATCGTGATCCTTTCTTTGTTCGGGGGGGTGCTTTACACCAGTGTCCAGTCCAATCTTTCCCGGGATGTCGACCGGTTATTGGTCTCCGAAGCAGATGGAATCGGGGATGCCGTCACCTCTTTTGGGAAAGCCGAACTTGAAGCAAAAAATCCGAACATCTCTCCCCAAGAAAAGATCGCAGAAATGTTTCTGGCAAATGTCGCTCACGGAGAACTCCCGGCGCTTGTCGGTCGCTGGGCCGAGGTGACGGATGAATTGGATACCGTTCGCCCCGTTCGTATTGTCTCCCCAAAAGGAGAGACCTGGGCCTTTTCTCCAAGTCTTGCGAATTGGGTGATCCCTGTTAATACTCAGACGCTCCAGGGTGAGGGTGCGGGAAAGACGCTTTATGAGACCTACCGCGTTGCGGACGGTCATCGGGTACGCATCGCGACGTATCCCGTTCTTGAAAAGGGACGCTCGCTTTTTTTTGTGCAAATCGCGATATCCCTTCTTCAGACAGACGCTTCGCTGGAACGCTTGAGGAGCTGGTTACTTTGGCTGATCCCATTGACCGCGATCTTGGCCAGTCTTGTCGGATGGTTTTTGGCAAGTCTCGCGCTCCGTCCCGTCGGGAAAATGATTCGTGAGGCCCGGAAAATGAGTGAGTCTCAGCTTCACCAGCGCATTGAAGTGCCGAAGACCGGAGATGAATTGCAGAAATTGGGCATCACTTTTAATGAGATGCTCGATCGTTTTGAGCGCGGTTTCAAAAGATTACGGCAGTTCAGCGCGGCGGCATCGCATGAGCTCCGCACCCCGCTGACGGTGATGAAAGGGGAAATAGAGCTTGTCCTGCGTAAGGCGAGGCCTGACACGGAGTATGAAAGAGTACTCCGGAATCAGCTCCACGTGGTCAATGACATGGCGCGTGTCGTGGAGCAGCTCTTGGCGGTGGCGCACGCGGAAGACGGAGAATTGGCGGTGCAGTGGGAGACGCTGGAATTGGAAGCGTTGATCCGTTCTGTAGCCCAAAGTTTTGACCCGATCGTTCGTGATAAAAATATTTCGCTTCAAGTCACGGCGGAAAGATCCGTCCGGGTCCAGGGAGAGAGAAGGCTCTTGGAACGGCTTATCGCCAATCTCCTTGAGAATGCGATCAAGCACACGCCGCCCGAGGGCCGAGTGACACTTGAGGCTGTTCGGCGCGGAGGGCAGTCTCTTTTGATCGTGAGAGATACCGGGAAGGGAATTCTAGCGGAAGAGTTGCCGAAGATATTTGACAAATTCTTCAGTCCCCAGCAAGCTTCAGACGGAGTCCCCTCCACGGGGATTGGGCTAGGGCTCTGTCGCTGGATTGCTGAGGTCCACAGAGGAAAGATCGAGGTCGCGAGTCTTCCGAGTCATGGAGCGGAGTTTACCGTCTCTTTTCCCGCTGTGGGTTCTTGAGGTTATTAAACCGTTTAAACCGGACGGTTTCCTGTCAACGTCAATGGGTTCGTGAGATGAAAAACAGCGCCTCTAACTGCAGATGAGGAGATGCCGTTTGGGATCAAGGCGGCGGGCAAGGCTTTG
>JBAXGK010000248.1:0-3594 GCA_037139435.1 Candidatus Omnitrophota bacterium
GGTCGCCAAGCAAGAGGTTAAGAAGGCCGAGAAGGTTGTGATGTTGGCTGACAAGCTTGGGAAGACAGCGGTCAACAAAGTTGCAGCTGTTACAAAAAAAGTAGTCAATAAAGTCACAGCTGCTACAAAGAAAGTAGTCGAAAAAGTTGCATCTGTTTCCAAGGCAGTAGCTCAAAAGGTTGTAAGCGTTGCAACGAGTATGGTCCAAAAAGCCGTCAGCGTTGCAACGAGTGTGACCAAAAAAGCCGTAAGCGTTGCAACGAGTGCGGTCCAAAAAACAGTAAGCGTTGCAACGAGTGCGGTCCAAAAAGCCGTAAGCGTTGTAAAGAAACTCAAGTTTTGGTAAAAAAAACAGAAAAAATGGGGGGGAGATAGATTCTCCCCCCTCTTCCTGGGAAAAATAAAATGAAAAACGAAATAAATGAAATGAGAAGTTTAGAAGGAAAGGTGGGGTTAACCGCCGCAACATTGCCTTGGTGGGCCAAGGTCCTTATTGCTCAACACTCGCGTCGTGCTTTTTTAATAAGCGATTCTCATGATTGTTCTCATTGCTCCGATTGCGGACGTGTCCTGATCTCTACTGAAACTGCTTATCCATATTCAAATCGATGCCCGGAGTGCACCCAAAACGTTCGATCGTCCCAAGGAGGGGATTAACATGAAGACACTTAAAGCTCTGCAGCCCAAAAAGCTTGTTATCTGGAGTTTGATTGTAATGTTCTCATTTTTGCAGGTCGTTCCAACCGGGTTCGCGGCGAATGCCCCCGTGAATCAGGCGGACGCTAGAAGTGGGCCCGCTGCTGAAACGCCCGTGACAGATACCACGACGAATCAGACCCCCACAGCAAATGTGGCTCAGGCGGCGACAACGATTGATTCTCTTATGAATACGGGGGGCATTTCCTCAGCCGCGACAACGGAAGTAGTTACCGCTGTTGTCGAAAACCCCATCGACAACGAAGTCTCATCCGAGAATCTCACGGACGAACAGCTTCAGGCTCGTATTGACCAGTTGCTTGAAGAGGCGAGTGCTCTGGAAGAGCAGGCAACACAGCAGATCCAACGGGCTTCAGAGCTCAATGAACAGGCTGCTCTTGCCCGCAAAAAAGCGGATGAATTAATTCGAAAAAGCCAGGAAGAATTAGCAATCGCTCAAGCCTTGATGCCGCAAGGGCAATCCATGCTTAATTCCGCCAATAAAGAAATGTCAGTTGTTACAGCTCGCGAGAAAAAAGTGCGCGAGCAATTAGCCTCGTATCAAAAGAGGAAGCCTACGCGCGAGATCTTGCAGGTGATTGCCAAGCTCAAAAATGAATTAAACGCTCTTGCCAGTCAGAAAGCTTCGATTGCGAGAAAAATGGCGAAGGCCTACGAGATCCTTCGGAATGCGCAGCAACATCAACAACTTGCTGTTGCGGCCAAGACTGAAGTGGCCAAGAGTATTCATTTGGCGAGTGAGCTATCGAAACAGGCAGCGTCTTTATACGCCCAAGCCCAGGCTTTGATGGCTCAAGCGGCCGCCAAGATCGCTGAAGCGGAGGAGCTAAAAACGCATCTTGTTCCTCCCGCGGTGCAGGCGTATGCGGATGCGTTACGGTCCGCACTTGGTGACGGGTTCGAAGTTTCTGCCGAAGCCGAGTGGGGAGATAAAGGAGACGGCCCGGTCTATAACGGTTTCTACCTCATTAAGGTGGTAAACAAGGCCCCGAAAACGGGGATGCTTGAAGCGCTAGAAATGGAAATGAAGACCGATGGAACCATGATGATTGGCCCCATTTATGCGGCGTATACCGATATTGGTTCAGTCGATGGTCAGCTCTTATATGAAAGCATGAAGCAGATTCATGTGAATATGAGCGATCCGGAAGTGGTGGCCCTGATGTCCAAGGTGGAAGTAGATCATGTAGATGCTGCGGGTGGAATCTATTTCTTTCTGGACGGGGGATATTATCATTGCGTGAAAGATGGCCAGGGTGCGGTACGGACCTCACAGTTGATACCGCCCGCAGCGCAACCGGCTGCAGATTTGTTGACCCAATTGTTGGGTGCTGATGTTTCGATCAGCGCCGTGCGCCAGGCAGACGGGACTTATTATTTAAGTGCTGTTCGCGGAGACGTCGGGGCGCAAGGAACGTGGAAGATTATGAACTTTATTCTGGCGGCAGATGGTGCTTTGCTGCCGGATTCGATACACACTATCGTTTTTGAAGGGATCAATGCGGACATTGATGCCAAACTGCTTTATGACGGGATGAAACTCCTGCAGCCCGGCAGCGATCCGGATGCAGTGGCGTTGTTGAGCCAGATCACAGTGAGCAGTGTCGATGCCAACGGCGCGATTTATTTCACGAACGTCGGGAAGAATTACAAGGCCTATCGTGACGCGGATGGTACCGTCAAGGTTGAGGAGGTGGTTTCGATCCCTCCTGCGGTACAGGCGTTGGTAGACCAGCTTAACCAGTCATTGGCCGGGACCCCCTTCAGAGTCGTGAGCATGGTCCCTCAGACGGATGGAAATTTCTTGGTTTCTTTGGGTGGGGCACTTTTACATACATCGGGGCGGTTCCATGATATGTTTTTCGTCGTTAGTCCTCAAGGTATTGTAACAAGCGTCTCGAATGCTAGGTACTTTGATACGGCGAATGTTGACGGTCAACTGCTGTTCGACGGTTTGAAGACCTTTGCTCAAAAGAACGATCTCTTGGTGGATGTCCAGGCGCTCGTTCTCATGACTCAAATCACGGTAAATTCGGTCGATGCCAACGGGGCAATCTTTTTCACGAAAGACGGAAAGAACTATAAGACTTATCGCGATTCGAATGGAACCGTCAAGGTTGAGGTGGTGACCTCAATCCCTTCTACGGTGCAGAGTTATGTGGACACCTTACAGCAGCAAGTCGGTAGCAATTTTAAAGTGACGGCTGCGCTCCAAAAAGACGGAAAGTATCTGATTACGGTGGCGGATGAGTTGGTTTATGCAAAAGCGCCCACGTCGGGTCTTCATCAGATGAGTTTTTCACTTTCCACCGTTGGACTTATGGATCCAGCGTCGCTTCAAGCTTCTTATTATAGTATCAACGGGGACATCACGGTGGATGCGGCCCTGCTTTTTGAGGCGCTTCAAACATTAGTAGATGATCCTACAAGTACTGCATTGGCAGAAGCCTTGGCGAACTATGAGCGCAATATTGCCCTTGCAACTCAAGAGTCGGAAGCAGGCAATGCGGATACTGACCGGGCCAATGCCGAAAGGGCTGCGGCGGAGGCTGCGCAGCATGATGCAGCCGATCATCAAAATCAGGCGAATGCTTTTCAGCAAAAGATCAGCGCGGCTAACGCTTGCATTGGCGGCAATATCGGTGTTTGCAATGGTAACGGATGGCCTGTCGCAGTCAGAAATGGCCAGTACTATGTCCCCGACTCTACGAAAACCGCTCTTCAGGGGAATATCGGAGTTTGGTCGCAGCGCGTCATGAATGAAACGAGAGCTGCCGCGGATGAACTTGATGCTGCTGCGGATCATTACAATGCTTCTCAGGCATACGCCACGCAGGCTGCTCAGCATATGCAGCAGGCCGTAGCCTATGCCAATGC
>JBAXGK010000249.1:0-3591 GCA_037139435.1 Candidatus Omnitrophota bacterium
CGATCCTCGCAACGATCCTCGTCGAGACCGGAAGCCGTATGGATCAGCTTATTTTTGAAGAATTCAAGGGGACAGGCAATATGGAGATCTTTTTGTCGCGCGAGATCTCGAACCAGCGCATTTATCCGGCGGTGGATATCTCAAAGAGCGGAACGCGCAAAGAAGAGCTTCTTTTTACTCCGGAAGAGCTGGAGCCGGCGCGCCGGATACGCCGCGCCCTAGCCGGACTGAAGCCCATTGAAGCGATCAGCGCGCTGATCGAACAGCTTAAGAAATATCCCGCGACAAAAGATCTTCTCGCCGCCGTGAGTAAACTCCAATGACCGGGGGAGCTGAGGAGATGAACGATCTCGGAACACAGCCCCTGGATGCGCTGATGATCAAGCACGGGCTTACGAACCATTCGCTAGTTGCCAACTCGACCGAGCAGTTGTCCCATAAAGTGGTTCAAAAAGCGCGCAAAGGGAGACGTCTTACGTCCAAAGCCAAGAACAAGATCCTGGATGCTTTGCATCGCGCACTCCCTGAACAAAAATTCGCGCATCGAGATCTTTTTAATTACTAAACACTCCAGGAGGGACGTGTAATGCCCAACTTCAAAGTGACTGTAGTCGGAGCGGGTTTTGTTGGCGCGACAGCAGCTCAACGCATTGTTGAAAAAAATCTCGCGGATGTTGTTCTTATCGACATCGTGGAAGGACTTCCGCAAGGCAAGGCCCTGGACATGATGGAGTCTGCGCCTGTCGAAGGATTCTCCTCGAAAATCACCGGTTCGAATAGTTATCCGGACACCGCCGGTTCCGACGTGATCGTGATCACGGCGGGACTTGCCCGCAAACCCGGCATGAGCCGAGATGACCTTCTTTTTAAGAATGCCGAGATCGTCGGCGGGATCGTGACGGAGTGCGCTCGCTATTCTCCGGAGGCGATCATAGTGATGGTCACAAACCCGCTTGATGTGATGACCTGGCTTGCCCAGACAAAATCGGGATTTCCGGTCGAACGCGTGATCGGGATGGCGGGCGAACTTGATTCCTCAAGGTACGCTTACTTTATCGCGGAAAAAATTGGCTGCAAACCGTCCGATGTTAAGGCCGTGGTGCTTGGCGGCCATGGCGATCAAATGGTCCCGGTGCCGGAGCTGACGCAGGTCAACGGGAAGCCGATCACGAAGCTCCTGGACAGCGCAACGATCGAAGCGATCAACCAAAGGACCCGTGACGGCGGAGCGGAGATCGTGAAGCTTCTTAAGACCGGCAGCGCTTATTATGCGCCGTCTTCTTCTGCCGTGAAAATGGTCCGCGCAATCCTCCAAGATTCTGGGGAAGTTATCCCGGCCTGCGTTTATCTGAAGGGGCAGTACGGATTGAGTGATGTTTATTGCGGCGTTCCGGTGGAGCTTGGGCCAAAAGGTGTTAAGAAGATCCTCGAGATCGCTATCAATGATGAAGAGCGGAAGGCGCTTCATGCCTCTGCCGAGGATGTGCGTGTCAACTTCTTGAAATTAAAGATCTAAGAGCGACGATTATTACAGCGCTGTGCGCGACCTTTCGATAGAAACAGGATTCTTTCTCGTTTAAGATAGTGCGCATGATTCCCTTAAATAAGGAAAAGAGTTCATGATCCTCACCCTCAACGGCAAACAAGAATCGATTGAAAAGCCAGTAACGCTCGACGCACTTGTCACGGCCAAGGGACTGTGTCCTGACAAGATCGTGGTCGAACACAATTTCAGCATCATCTCCAAGGAAGACTGGTCCAAGGTCACGCTTAAGGATCAAGACATGATCGAGATTATCAGTTTTGTGGGAGGCGGATGACTATGGAAGACCTTCTAACGCTCGGCGGGCGTTCGATCAAGAGTCGCCTTTTGATCGGGACCGGGAAATTCGCCAGTTATCCTCTGATGAAAAAGGCTCTCGAAGCCGCCCAATCGGATATTGTGACCGTGGCGCTCAGACGAGTTGACACAGGTTCCAAGGCCGATAATATTCTGGAATATATCCCGAAATCCTGCGTTCTGATGGCCAATACCTCCGGAGCGAGAAACGCGGACGAAGCGGTGCGAATTGCCAGGCTTGCCAAAGCGAGTGGCAGTGGGAACTGGATCAAGATTGAAGTGGTTCAGGACAATAAGTACCTTCTTCCGGATAATCTGGAGACGCTCAAAGCGGTGGAGATTCTCGCCAAAGAGGGATTTATCGTGCTTCCTTACATGAGCCCGGATCTTTCCATGGCCAGGCGCATGCAGGATGCCGGCGCAGCGGCGGTCATGCCCCTCGGTTCTCCTATTGGTAGTAATCGGGGAGTGAAGACCCGTGAGCTTGTGGAGATCCTCGTGCGCGAGATCAAGGTGCCCGTGATCGTAGACGCGGGTTTGGGCAGTCCTTCGGATGCTTGCGAATGCCTCGAGATGGGTTGCGCGGCGGTGCTTGTGAACACGGCGATCGCGATCGCACGGGACCCTGTGGCTATGGCGAGGGCGTTTAAGGAAGCTGTGAGCGCCGGTCGCACGGCTTATCTCGCCGGGCTTGCCTCCTCGGGGAGTGTGGCCAGCGCCTCTTCTCCCTTGACCGGATTTCTCCGGGATGAAACGCGCTGAGAATGAGTTACTACGACATCCTTCTGAAATACAAAGACCTTCCTTTCGAGAAGATCTTTCGCGAACTTTCACCTCCTGAGGTTGAGCGTTCGATCCACTCCGATGCCCAGGATCCTGAGCGTTTTTTAGCGCTCCTTTCTCCGGCCGCGGAGACATTTCTGGAACCGATGGCGCAGAAGGCGCATGCTTTGACCCTCCAGCATTTCGGCCGGACGATCCAGCTCTACACACCGATGTATCTTTCAAACTTCTGCGAAAATGAGTGTGCATATTGCGGATTTAATGCTCGCAACCCCATGCCTCGAAGGACGCTAACTTTGGAAGAAGTGGAAAAAGAGGCTGCGTTCATCGCTTCGACCGGGATCGAGCATCTTCTTGTTTTGACGGGAGATTCGAGGAAAAAAAGTCCGCCCGCCTATATCAAGGAATGCCTCGGAGTGCTTAAGAAATATTTCAGTTCGATCTCTGCCGAAATTTATGCGCTTACTGAAGATGAATATGCGGATTTCGCGTGTGCCGGCGTCGATGGATTGACCTTGTATCAAGAAACCTATGATGAGGAGGTCTATCATCGGGTGCACAAATCGGGGCCGAAAAAGGATTTCCGTTGCCGGCTGGACGCGCCGGAACGTGCCGCGAAAAGTGAAATGAGAAGCGTGAACGTTGGGGCGCTTCTTGGGTTGAGCGATTGGAGAAAAGAAGTTTTCCTGATGGGCCTTCACGCCCAGTATTTGCAGAATCGTTACGGGGAAGTCGAGGTCGGCGCCTCACTGCCGCGCCTAAGACCGCACGCCGGGGATTTCAAAGAAATTATTAAAGTGAGCGATAAGGATATGGTGCAGATCATGGTGGCTTTAAGGCTTTTTCTGCCACGGCTTGGGATAGCACTTTCGACGCGGGAAAGCGCTTCTTTAAGGGAAGATCTTTTGCCTCTTGGGATCACGCGCATGTCCGCGGGTTCCACGACATGTGTCGGCGGCCATACGATC
>JBAXGK010000250.1:0-3510 GCA_037139435.1 Candidatus Omnitrophota bacterium
TCGACACCAAAAGCCGCGTGATGATCCCTGCCAAGTTCCGTGAGATCTTCAAAGAACGCTACGTGGAGCGCCTTTTCATTACCCGCGGTCTCGATCAGTGTTTGTTTGTTTTCACGGAAGAGCAATGGAAAACCGAAGAAAAAAAGTTTCGCGATATGCCTTTTACCAAGGCCGAATCCAGGACCTTCAACAGGCTTTTCTTTTCAGGGGCTTCGGAGGTTGTTTGCGACAAACAGGGGAGAATTCTCATCCCGGATTATCTCAAGACCTATGCCGATATTAAAGCGGAGGTCATGATCGTCGGCGTTTCAAGCCGCATTGAGATCTGGGCGAAAGAAAAGTGGCAAGGATTTTTTGATCATCATAAGAACCATTTTGAAGAACTCGCAGAAAAATTAGCATCGGAATAGAAAAGGAGCCTTTATGGTCTATCACGCAAGGACGAAAATCGGTGTGGATGTGTTGCGTTTCAGTGGAGATCTCGACGCGCTCAGCATGCTCAAGATGAAAAGCCGTATGAACCGTTTGCTCAACCAGAATCACAAGCGTCTTCTGCTGGATCTGAAAGACACTAAGCATGTGGAATTGGCGGGCGTCGGCATTTTGGTGGACCGCCTTCGTAAGGTGCGCGAACAAAAAGGGGATATCAAACTGTGCAACCTTCGCCCTGAAGTGGAAAGAACTTTCCAGATGATCGGGGTCAACGGATTGATGGAAAGTTATTCGACTGAAGAAGAGGCGATTCTTAGTTTTGCGTCATAGTCCCGTTCTTTTACAAGAAGTTCTTGAACAGCTCGCATTAAAGCCCGGGGCTGTTGTGATGGACGGGACCCTCGGGAGCGGGGGGCACGCGGAGGCGATCCTTGGGGAAATAGGCTCTGCGGGACGGTTGATCGGTTTTGACCAGGATCCCGAAGCTATTGGAAGATGCCGGGCGTTGTTCCAAGAAGATCCTCGGGTCAAGTTGGTGCACGAGAACTTTAGAAATCTTGAAAAGGTTTTTTCAGACTTGGGGGTAGCGGCATTCGACGCAGTGTTGCTTGATATCGGGACGTCGTCGGAACAGTTAGCGGATGCAAAGCGCGGTTTTAGTTTCCAAACGGAAGGGGAATTGGATATGAGAATGAACCCGGAAGTTGGTCTAAAAGCCTCAGAGCTGATCGCTCAAATGTCCGAGGTCGAGCTTGCGGATCTTTTCTATCATTATGGTGAAGAACGCAACTCGCGGCGTTTTGCCCGAGTGATCGTCGAAAAACGACGTCAACAACCCATCCAGACCATCGAAGATTTAAACCAGACGCTCGAGTTGGCATTGCCCGCCCACATGCGATTTAAAAAAGGACACAGGCCTTCCTGGGCGAGACGCCATCCAGCGACAAAAGTATTTCAAGCTCTTCGGATCGGGGTCAATGATGAGTTGGAGGCGCTTAAGGAAGGAATGAGCGCATCTTTTAACCATCTGACGAAAGCCGGGAGGCTTGGGATTATCAGCTTTCATTCGATCGAAGACAGGATTGTGAAGCAACAATTTCGGAAATGGGACGACGAAGAACAGGGAAATTTGATTTTTCGTAAACCAATGGTTGCAAACCGCTCTGAAATATTGAATAATCCAAGAGCAAGAAGCGCCAAACTGAGAGTGATTGAAAAAATATCATGAAAGGCAGCGGAAAAATTCTAATTCTGATCGCCGTCTTAACCTGCTCGATGCTTTTTTATGTGCATCTGCAGGTTGCTTCCGTCCTCGTCTCTTTTGATATCCATAGAAGTTCCCGCGCCGTTGCCGAGAAGCAAGAATTGCTCCGAAGATTCCAGTTCAAGATCGACCAGTTGAGGGCCCCCCGCCTTCTTGAAGCAAAAATGAAACGTCATGACATGGGCTTGGCGCTTCCCAATAAGATCCAAGTGGTTGAAGTTCCTCCCGTGACCGAACTTGTGATCCCCGTGGTATCGGAACAAAAGGTTACGCGCACGTTTTCCTCTGAGGTCTCAAGTTTTCTTGGCCGGTGGATCCAGACGGCCCAGGCCAAGACCGATCTTTCGTCCTAACAAATGCGCGCGTTGCTTTCGCCGCGTCGATTCTGGTTTCTCTACATCGTACTGTTCGTCCTTTTTTGCCTGGTTATCTATCAGATCTTCCAGCTGACCTGGCTTCATCAGTCCTCGCTTCTCGCCCTAGCCCATCGCCAGCATTATTTAACAATCGATGTGTCGCCCTTACGAGGGCCTATCACGGACCGTAATGGAAAAGAGTTCGTGACCAATCTGAAGATCCCGTCCATTTACGCAGTTCCGCGCGCGTTGAAGGACGAGGAACGTGCAAACCTCAGTCGTGAGATTGCGAAGATCCTGGGGCTTAGTCCCAAATGGGTGATGGATCGATTAAGCCGGGATAAATCATTTGTGTGGCTGAAGAGGCGCGTCACTTTCGATGAGGCGGAGAAGATCCGGAAACTTGAGTGCCCTGAGCTGGGGGTTTTGGAAGAATACAAACGATTTTATCCGCAGGGAACGATGCTTGCTCAGGTGCTCGGATTTTCTACCGTAGACAACCAGGGGGTGGAGGGACTCGAACGATCCATGGATGGCGATCTGCGCGGGAAACCCGGCAAACGTGTCACCCAACGCGATGCCAAGGGGCGGGAGATTAAAGCTTTTGAAATGAAAAGCCTTCCAGTGATCGACGGGAACCGTGTTGTCTTGACTATCGATCAGCATCTTCAGTATCTGACTGAAAAAGCTCTTGAACAGGCTTTCAAGCAATGGAATGCCAAGGGTGCCTGGGCGATCGTGATGGACCCCAAGACTGGTGAGATCCTGGCTATGGCTAATCAGCCCGGGTTTGATCCTAACCATTATGCCGGTGTCGGGCCGGATGCGAAACGTAATCGTGCGATCACCGACATGTACGAGCCGGGTTCGGTGTTCAAGATCGTGGCGGCGAGTGGTGCGCTTAACGATGGGACCGTGACACCGGAGACGGTCATCAATTGCGAGAATGGTAAATGGAATTATGGTTTCAAGGTGTTGCATGACGTTCATCCCTACGGCATGTTGCCGATGATGGAAGTGATCGTGAAATCCAGCAATATCGGGACCGTGAAGATCGCGCTCAAAATGGGGGCGCAAAAATTTCAAAGTTATGTGAAAGGTTTCGGATTCGGGGCAGGGACCGGCATTGATCTAGCCGGGGAGGCGCGGGGGTATACGAGGCCGCCCTCCCAATGGTCTAAAACTTCTCCCTACAATATTCCCATGGGACAGGAAGTGATGGTGACGTCGTTGCAAATGGTGACTGCAATGTCCGTGATCGCCAATGGGGGCTATCTCGTAAGACCTTACATTGTTGCAAAAGTTCTGGACCCTGCAGGTGTTACCATCAAAGAGAAGAAACCTATTATTAAACAGCGGGTCATCAGATCCGAAACGGCTGCGACGATGCGGGAGATTCTGACCCAAGTGGTCGAAAGAGGCACGGGAACCAAGGCCAAGATCCCGGATGTATTGGTA
>JBAXGK010000251.1:0-3503 GCA_037139435.1 Candidatus Omnitrophota bacterium
CATCGCCATTGATTAGGATAGTACGTTTTCGATTGTTGGCAATGCAGGAGCCAATGGAATAAGGCAATCCGAAACCCATAGAACCAAGGCCCGCTGCATTTTTAATTTTCTGCCCCTTCTTGACGCGCATCGCCTGGTAGGTAACCTCCCCGGCAGCACCGGAACTTTCCGGCACAATGACATCTTCCGCGGCGAGCTGCTCAAAAAGCATATCCGTGAAAACATAGAGATTGATGTTGTCTTTGGAATTGCGATATTCCTCCAAGACGACCGGATACCGTTCCTTGAGCTTCTGGCAGTAAGACAGCCATGAGCTGCGATCTTTCGACTGAATATCCGATTGTTTTTCACCCAACGCGCGTAAAAAATCACCGGCATCCGCAACGATGGAAACATCGATGTGGGCGATCTTCCGAATCTCAGCCTCGTCAACGTCGACCATAACCTTTTTGGCATTTTTCCCAAAGCCTGCGTGATTGAACGCGGTAACACTGGGTTCAAGCCGGCTTCCAAGAATGAGCAGAAAATCGCAATTTTGCACGATAAAATTCGCCGGGCGACATCCCATGATGCCGGGGCTTCCGAAGTTCAGGGGATGGTTATAGTCAAGAAAATCGACCGCTTTCCAGGTAAGCGTCATCGGGATCTGATGGCGTTCCGCGAAGAGACTCAGGGCCTCCTGGGCTCCCGCCAATTTCACCCCATTCCCGGCAAGGATCAGGGGACGCTCAGCGGCATTTAGAAGAGCGATAACTTCCGTCACTACAGCGCCTAGCCGAACGGGGACGCCTTGATCCTCAGTGGAAAAACCTTTCAATGTCGTTTCATCAATCAGTGCCGCCTGCACATCGAGAGGAATATCCAACCACACGGGCCCCATTCTTCCGTGAGTGGCTTCATGCCACGCCTTTTCGAGATGATAGCGGATCTCGGTCGGTTCCAAGACGGTGACTGCATATTTAGTAATACACGATACCATCGAAACAATATCGACTTCCTGAGAACCCATCTGACGGACCCCCGTGCTCCCCTTCAAATCCGATCGTTTGGCTTGCCCGGAGATAAAAACGCAAGGCGTTGAGTCAATATAAGCCGCGGCCACGCCGGTGATGGTGTTGGTGCTTCCAGGACCCGAGGTCACCAATCCTACGCCGGGAAAATTAGTATGCTGGGCATACGCCTCTGCCGCGATCGCAAGTGCCTGCTCGTGCAAAAAACAGGTGTATTCCAGAGCTTTGCACCGCCCCAGGGAATCATCCAAATGCATCGCTCCTCCCCCAGGCAGCATAAAGACATGGCGCACCTTTTTTGCGACCAGAAACTTCATCATATAATCAGAAAGCTTTATCACAAGACCGATCCCTTATCCGCGCATTTTTTTTCGCACGGCTGTTTCTTTGACGGACAATTCACGAATGCCTGTGCCGCGAGCCGCTTCCATGAGCCGGATCGCTTTGACGAACTCGATCAACTCCACAGGCCCGATCGAAGAATTTTGATCAGAGCCGTACATCTTAGGATCGAGCGTAATATGCCGCTCCACCGATACTGCGCCAAGCGCCACAGCCCCCAGGGTCGCGATATTTCCCATCTCATGACAGGAATAACCAATGGGACACTGGTAGCGTCTGCGCATTTCGGGAATAAGCAACAAATTAGCTTCTTTCGGCTCCATGGGATAGATGGAAACACAGTGCATTAATTCAAACGGGCAAGCATGTTTTTTGAAAACATTTACCGCGGTATCAATTTCTTCCCAAGTGCTCATCCCTGTCGCAATAAACGTATATCGCCCCTCTTCGGCCACGGCTTCCAATAGCGGCAAAAGAGTAAGCACGGGAGAAGCGACTTTGTTGTACTTCAACTGATATTTGCGCAAAAACTTTTGCGAACCGACATCCCAGCAAGACGCAAACCACTCAATGCCCCGCTCTTTGCAATAGTTATTAATCGCATCATATTGTTCCTCATTAAATTCCAACCCTTCCTTTTGCGCTCTTTGCGTAGCACCCCATTGGCTTTGACGGGGGCTCGCCAAAAATTCGGTTGTATAAACGACATCCACAGTGCGTTTCTGAAACTTCACAGCATCGCATCCCGCCAATACGGCCGTATCGATGAGCCTTTTTGCAATATTGAGATCGCCATTGTGATTAATACCAATTTCCGCGGAAATAAATACTGTCGGGTGCATTCAGGCATTCCTTATTGTTAAGTGGTGCTTTATGAACAGCGCGCGATCACTACGGTATAAACTTTTTAAGAGTCCCTAGGATAAAATCTATTTTTCCTTTTGTCATCCCCGGATAGACCCCGACCCAAAACGCGTCACGCATGATCCGGTTTGTGTTAGGCAAATCGCCCACGATGCGGTAGCCCCTCCCCGTTTTCCTCATTTCATCAAAACAAGGATGTTTGATCAGATTGCCTGCAAAAAGCATCCGGGTCTGAATCCCGTGTTTCTCAAGATGAGCCACGACCAGATCCCGAGTGAACCCGGCCTTTTCTTTGACGGTCAACAAGAACCCAAACCAGCTTGGATCAGAATTCTCCGCGGGCTCGGGAAGGATGAACTTGTCATTCAGACCGGAAAGTCCCTCGCGAAGCAGAGTCCAGTTTTTTTTGCGTGCTTCGATAAAAAGAGGCAACTTTTCCAGCTGAGCACAACCGATCGCGGCCTGCATTTCAGTCGCTTTGAGATTGTAGCCAAAATGAGAGTAAACATATTTGTGATCATAGCCTTGCGGCAATTCGCCAAACTGCTGGGTAAAACGTTTTTGACATGTATTGTCTTTTCCGGAAGGACACGCGCAATCCCGACCCCAATCGCGAAAAGATTCTACCAGCCTCTTAATCGAGTCATCGTTGGTATAAACCGCCCCACCTTCGCCCATCGTCATATGATGTGCCGGATAGAAGCTCGACGTCGCCACGTGCCCAAAGGTACCGGTATATTTCCACTCTCTGTTAGCGCGGTATCGGGATCCCAGCGCGTCACAATTGTCTTCGATCAGCCAGAGACCCTGTTTGTCACAAAACGCTTTCATGGCTTGCACATCGAATGGATTGCCCAGGGTGTGCGCCACCATCACTGCTTTTGTTTTTTTGGAAAGAGCGAGAGCCAGTTGTGTTACGTCGATATTGTAGGCCGGCAAGGTAATATCCAAAAAGACAGGGATCGCGCCATATTGAATGATCGGTGCCACGGTTGTCGGGAAACCGGCAGCTACCGTGATCACTTCATCTCCGGGCTTGATCCTGCGTTCCCCAAGCGTGGGAGAGGTTAACGCCATAAAAGCCAGCAGGTTCGCAGAAGAGCCTGAATTGACCAAAGAGCAATGTTTGACTCCGAGGAAAACCGCGAATGCGCGCTCGAAGCGTTCCGCGTACCGGCCGGGAGTCAGCCAAAAATCCAACGAGGCATCCACGAGCGACACAAGCTCCTTTGAATCAAACACCCTACTGCCGTAAGCAATGCGATCGCCGGGCGAAAAAACGGGCGG
>JBAXGK010000252.1:0-3491 GCA_037139435.1 Candidatus Omnitrophota bacterium
GGATGCTCTTCGGTCAGCCGTGCATGCTCTGGGCGGCCGCGACGCTTGCGGTTCTTGTGCTTCCGGTGATCATTGTGTCGACGGAAGAAGCGCTGAATGCGGTTCCGCAAAGCCAGCGTTCGGCTTCTCTCGCTCTTGGGGCCACGAAATGGCAGACGATCTGGCATGTGGTGCTGCCGCAGGCGAGGGGCGGTATTTTGACGGGCGCGATCCTGTCGATCAGCCGCGGGGCGGGTGAGACCGCGCCAATCCTTTTTACGGGGTGCGCCTATTTTTTACCGCGGCTTCCGGTCGTACATCTTTTCGGCGTGATACCGGTCGTGAATCCATTCGACCAGTTTATGGAGCTTTCCTATCATATTTTTATCATGGCGACTCAATCGCTGGATGCCGTGAAGACGCTGCCGATCCAGTACGGGACGACGCTCGTTTTGATTTCGCTGACATTTTTTTTAAATTTAACAGCGATCATTTTCCGGATACATTTCAGAAAAAAATTGGGGGCAGTTTCGGTTTAGGGTGGGCCTGCCGGATCCTTTCTTCCTCCCTTGGTGGTCCGGCGGGCTAGTCTTTATCATAAAAAAATTCAAGGGGGACTGAAAGACATGAAAGGATCAGCATGCTGATCGCTGAAGAAAACCAAGGGACAGGGGAGAAAACGAAAATGGCAACCAGGACATTAGCCGGGGGAGTTTTATCGGAACGGGAGGATATGACGCGAAATCCGACCAAGATCTTCGTGCGTGAGCTGGACATGTATTATGGAGCCGTACGGGCGCTTCAGGGGATCACGATGGAGATCAAGGAGCGGGCGGTCACGGCACTTATCGGACCGTCGGGATGCGGAAAGTCGACATTTTTAAGAACGCTCAACCGCATGAATGACACCATTCCCGGAGCAAGGATCGAAGGAACAGTGATGATTGACGGGGTGAATGTTTACGGCTCCGACGTGAATGTCGCAGTGCTTCGCGGTATGGTGGGAATGGTTTTTCAGAAGCAGAATCCATTTCCAAAAAGTATTTTTGATAATGTCGCGTATGGACCGAGACTTCACGGGATCACCGACAAAGCTGTTTTGGAACATGTCGTTGAGGAGAGTTTGAAGAAAGCCGCGATCTGGGATGAAGTGAAGGACCGCCTCCACACGGGGGCCCTGCAGCTCTCCGGCGGCCAACAACAGCGTCTCTGTATTGCTCGCGTGCTGGCGGTAGGCCCGGAGATCATCTTGATGGATGAACCGGCTTCTGCGCTCGATCCGCTTTCAACCGCGAAGATCGAAGAACTGATCCATGAACTTCGCAAGCAGTACACGATCGTGATCGTGACGCACAACATGCAGCAAGCTGCTCGCGTTTCGGATTATACCGCCTATTTTTATATGGGGTCGCTGGTGGAGTTCGGCGAGACAAAAAAGATTTTTACAAATCCTGTCAAAAAAGAGACTGAGGACTATATCACCGGACGATTTGGATAAAGGAGAAACCATGGAACGGCATTTACATGAAGAATTTAAGGCGTTGAAGGGGAAGCTTTTTCAGATGGGGCTCATGGTGGAGGGGGTTATCGAAAAAGCCAAGGAGGCTCTTCTGAACCGTTCTGAGGAACTTGCTGCGGAGGTTTTTGAAGATGAAAAAACGATCAACGGGCTTGAGCTTGAGATCGATGACAAAGGGCACGCTCTTTTCGCGCTCGCCCAGCCGGTGGCAGGCGACCTCCGTCTCCTGGCGATGATCCTCAAGATCAATACCGATCTGGAACGCATGGGGGACCATGCCGTCAATATCGCGCAGAGGGCTCAATCCCTTGCTGGGGAACCACCTCTTGTGATAGATTTTCCGCTCGGGGCGATGGCGGATGCTACCCAAAGGATGGTCCGGAATGCGATCGATTGTTTTATGAACGAAAACGTGGATTTGGCTCGCCGCGTGCTGAGCAGCGACGACGAGATCGACGATTACAACGATTCTCTCTATTCTGCAATGATGGAATTAATGCAAAAGGATGCCGCTTCGGTCAATCGCGCGATGCATCTTGTCATGATCGGCCATAATCTGGAACGCGTCGCGGATCTTGCTAATAATATTGCGGAAGATACGATTTATTTTAAACAGGGAAAAGAAGTCCGGCATCATTTCGAGACGACATGATTTTGAAGATTGAGACAGAGTCGCGAAAAGGAAATATGGCCGCGTTCTTCCGCGGGATAAAAACCCTCCTTCTTATCTCCGCAGTTTTTTTGATGTCAGTTACTGCTTCTGCTGGGGAAGAGGTTCAGAAGCTTGCCGCTATAGAAGGATGGGTCCATGGCAACGTCCAGCAAGTTGGATTTCGAGCCTTCATTTTCAAACAAGCGATCCGCTACAATCTGGGCGGTTTGATCGAGAATCAACCGGATGGTTCCGTCCATTTCATTCTCCAGGGTCAGTCTGCACGGCTTGATGAGGCATTAGCATTCATCAAAGAAGGGCCGGAGAAAGCCGTGATCAATGATGTGAAGGTCGCCCCTTGTCCCGTTCGGAAAGATATTGCTTCTGTCATTGTGAAGGGTTGGACCTCAAAGTCCCGCGATTTTGGTCATCCGGTCGATCTGGTGTATCCATTGCGCCAGGAAGATCAGGTTCTTTCGGACGTTGAATCTCGGCAAATATTCAAAAAGACCATTCGCGCTGCAATGCTCTCTGTTAATAAGGTCCCTCGCTAGATAGGCCTCGGCTGCCGTCCTCCTTGCATTCCCCGCCAATCCTTTTACAGACACCTTAGATCGAATAGACCTCGAATAGAGAACTTTACAAAAACAGGACATTGCTTCAAAATACGCTCCGTTTGTCACGTCCAACACATCGAATCAAAGGGGGCTTTTTTATGAAGAATTTGCGGGGATATCTCGTCACTTTTACAGTGCTGGGTTTTCTATGCGCAGGACTTTCTTTGCTGCATGCCGCTGAGGAGAAAATGATCCAGATCAAGGGGTCGGATACGATCGTGAATCTCAGCCAAGCGTGGGCTGAGGAATTCATGACACAGAATCCTAAGGTTAGCATCGCGGTGACAGGCGGCGGTTCCGGGACCGGGATCGCAGCGCTCATTAATGGGACGACCGATGTCGCTAATGCGAGCCGCAAGATCAAGAAAAAGGAGCTCGATGACGCGCAAAAGAACGGATCCTATCCGGAGGAATTCAAAGTGGCGGTTGATGCTCTTGCGGTGATTGTAAATCCGGCGAATCCCGTCAAGGAATTGACGATCGACCAGCTCTCCGATATTTTTACGGGCAAGATCACGAACTGGAACGAGGTTGGCGGTAAGGATCAGAAGATCCTGGTGCTCTCGCGCGAAAGGAATTCGGGAACACACATGTATTTTCTGGAACAAGTTCTGAGGAGAGGGAATGAAAAAGGTCCGGAGCAGTTCGCACCGTCGGTCCTGATGCTGCCGTCCTCCGAGGCGATCATTAATGAAACCTCGACAAGCGAAAGCGCGATCGGCTA
>JBAXGK010000253.1:0-3416 GCA_037139435.1 Candidatus Omnitrophota bacterium
TTCTTATGCTCGTGACGCGGTGGAAGTTTCGGGAGATCTTTGCTCGTTCATGCTGGGTCAGATTGTGGCAGGTCGTTTGTCGCATACCTCTTCGATACACAGTGGCGGGCTTCTTTGTCGTTTACACGGTGATGATGGCGTGGGTGGGATTCGAGCGGCAGTTGGCGCTTGAAACGCGGGCATTCGATCTCGGGATCTTCGTTCAGGCGGTCTGGAATAGCACGCAGGGAGATTTCCTTTTTTCTTCCATCAAGGATGGTATCTGTCTTTTAGGGGATCATGTCAGCCCCGTACTTGCGCTGCTGGTGCCTTTTTATTCCCTTTGGCCGCGGCCTGAGCTTCTGTTGATGTCCCAGGCTTTTGCCATGGGGAGCTGCGTTTATTTGGTCGGGATTGTTGCGAAGGACAAGTTGAAGCGCGATGTGTACGCTATTTTATTCGCCCTCATGTTTTTTTTCTACCTCAAGGCGCGCGTGGTGGCCACGATCGAGGAATTTCATCCGGAAGTATTGCTGGAACCGTTCATGATCCTGGCATTCTTTTATTTGCAGCGAGGGTCCTTCTGGCCATTTCTTTTGAGTCTTATCGTGGTGATGGCAGGGAAGGAAAACATGCTGGGCGTTTCATTTGCCTTGGGGATCTATGCCTGCATTTTTAAAAAAGATCAATGGCGATTCATCGGGGTTGCGATCGCGATCCTGTCCGTCGGGATTTTCTTTTTTGAGACGAAATGGCTCATGCCCCGCCTGCTTAACGGGCTGCCCTATGTGTATAATTATTACGAGAATGCTTCGCAAGCGATTTTTTCCGTTAAGGGAGCGCTTCGATCTTTAAGGTATGTTTTGGGGATGCTCAATCCATTTTCCTTTTTTCCGTTTTTGCATTTTCCAACGTTTTTTTTGACCTTTCCGATCATGCTTCAGAACATTTTGTCTTCCAACGCGATCATGAGGAGCTTTTCGTGTCACTATACGATCGGCATGCATGGCTTTCTTTTTATCTCAACCATTTATGCCTTTGATTCCTTGATCCGAAAACACGTTTGGTTTTCGAAGCGCCAGGGATTGTTTATGGGTCTTATCTTTTTTGTGGCGCTTATGTGCTCGGGAGCCTCTTCGTACTTTTATTTCTGGAACGGCACGAAGGCTACGTTCCCCTATGGCTCTGAGGTCGCGCAAAGGCTTAACGAAATTCCGCGGCGTTTTTCTGTTTTAGCGGATGAACGATTTGTTTTTGACGTCATTCATCGCAAACACTTCTCCTTCCTGGACCTTAAAACACCCCCGGATATCAGACCCTTGAAAAATATAAATTCGATTACGTTGTTTTCGATGAAGGAAAATGGCCTGTGCCAAATGTTAGTGCTTCGCAAGCATTCAGTACGCTTCAGGAGCTAGGCTATGTTGTAGAATTTGAAAAGGGGACATTTTATATTTTTAGGAGGAAAGACTCGTAGCAATCCCTTCCAGGCGGTTTTGAATAAGCCGGTCAGGGTCGCCAAACGCCGCTTGTCACTGGCGTGATTTCAGGTAGGGAGCCGTCATGGGTGCCCCACGCTCACGAATAGGGCTTTCATGCTTCGTTGACTGTCCTATGAAGATCTGCGAAGGTTAGTGGCTGTTTAGATCCGGATGCGGGTGTGCGTCATATCCTTCGGAGTTATTTGCTTGAGAGCTCCGGAAAAACCTATTATGTATTGATGTTAACTTAAAAATAAGCTACTATTCATAACATGAAACGAGATATATACAGCATTCTTCAGGTCCGGGAAGTATTCCATTTGGAGTTTCTCCGATGGTTCACGAGAAAACTTCAGACGGGGCAGTACGCGCTTAAAGGTGGCGTCAATTTACGACTTTTTTTTGGAAGTGTCCGTTATTCGGAAGATATGGATATCGATGTTAAGGGAACCGGGGTCGAAAGAATAAAAAAAACCGTTATGGACATCCTCGAGACGAGGGGTTTCGCGGACAGTCTTAACGCTTTTGGGATCGAACGAGTTGTTTCCCCCGATCTTCTGAAAGCCAAGCAGACTGAAACCACCCAACGGTTCAAGATCCATCTGATCACTTCGGGAGGGGAAGACCTTTTTACGAAAATTGAGTTTTCCAGGCGGGGCTTCAGCGGGCCGATCATTGTGGAGCCTGTGTCCGCGCAGATCCTGAGGTCTTATAAGATGACGCCTTTGCTTGTTCCGCACTATGACGCAAATGCCGCGATCCGCCAAAAGATCCATGCGCTGGCGCAGCGGTCGGTATTGCAGCCGCGAGATATTTTTGATCTATTCGTTCTTCATTCCCGGTACGAAAAGACAGTCCCTGAACAGACGCCTATCGACGGTGGGGTTCTAAAAACGGCACTGGCTAATATTTTTCAAGTCGAGTTTCCACGGTTTCGGGATGCCGTGGTGGCTTATCTCGATGCGGAAGATCAAAAGGCGCATGATTCCCCGGCGAGTTGGGACGAAGTTAAAATAAAAACAGCCCAATTTCTGGAAGAACTCCAAAATGAAAAAGCCTAGCCCTCAAACCATCATGGTTTTTATCAAGAGAGTGGGGCGCCCTGCTTTCACGACCCACGAACTAGTGGCGCTCTCCGGGAGATCGGCATCCACCGTAACCCAATGCTTGAATCGCTTGGTTCAGCAAGGTCTTCTCGTGAAGATCTACCGGGGCGTTTGGGCAGAGGCGAGGCCTGGAAAACTTTCTCCGTTTGAGATCCTTCCTTGTTTACTTCCGCGCCATCGTGTCTACGTTTCGTTTATTACGGCGCTCCATTTGCATGGGATCGTTGAGCAGATCCCCCAGGTGATAACGTTGGCTTCACCTTCGCATACGAAGACCCTTCGTACCCAGGCAGGCGTTTTTTCTGTTCACCAAATGGCCCCGGAACTTTTTGACGGGTTTAACTGGTATAAGGGGGAGGGAAGTTTTTTGATCGCGACTCCGGAGAAGGCGCTCGTCGACAGCTTGTACCTCTCAAGTCGCAGAAAGAAACAATTTGGAACTTTTCCGGAATTGCGATTTCCGCCGGAATTCAGTTTTAAAAAAGCGTCCCATTGGATTGAACGCATCCCTGAAAAAAAGATCCGACTTTATGTCCGCCAAAAACTGGAGCAGCTCCGTGGAAAGACTTAAAACGCAAAGCCTTCCCCACAGAGGTGCTTTTGAACTGCCGGACCTCTGGATTCACGCCGTCCTTCTTCTCTCCGGTCTGGCGGCTCTTTTCTTTCTCCTCACGAATGGTGTTCCGCTCGTCCAGGCTGGGTGGATGCATGAGTTGGGAAAGAAGGGGCGGTATGTCCGGCTCATGCTGATCTCTGTCCCGATCTTTGCCGTTCTTATGCTTGTGACGCGGTGGAAGTTCCGGGAGATCTTTGATCAATCCTGCTGGGTCAAGTGGTGGCAGGCCGTTTG
>JBAXGK010000254.1:0-3407 GCA_037139435.1 Candidatus Omnitrophota bacterium
GCGTAACCTTTGCTGGCGATATCGCTTAGAAACACCTTGTTTCGCTTGATTTTCGAAGCCTTGCTGCTATCATATTCCGCCATCGATAAAAATCCTATCGTCTTCATATAAATCAAATGGGGGGAATCCATGGGGAAGATTAAGATCGCTATTGTGGGTGTCGGTAACTGCGCGGCATCGCTTGTGCAAGGAATTGAACACTACCGCGCTCTAGCTAGCCAAAAACCTGTCAAAAACAAACCCGTTGAGTGGTTTGGCCTTATGAACTATGACATGGGCGGCTATTTCCCCCAAGATATCGAGGTCGTGGCAGCTTTTGACATCGACAGGCGTAAGGTAGGCGAACGCCTGGATGTAGCGCTTGCCGCGAAACCCAACTGCGTCTGGTCCATCGGCCCGATCCCCAAGAGCAAGATCAAAGTCGAAATGGGGAACATCCTGGATGGCTTTTCTGAACACATGACCGGTTATAAGGATGACCGCACCTTTCTCCCCTCCGATAAAAAAGCCTGTAATGTGGAAAAGGTCCTGAGAGAGAGCGGCGCCGAGGTTCTCATTAATTATCTCCCGGTAGGCTCCCAAAAAGCCACCGAGTTCTACGCTGAGGCGTGCTTAAAAACAGGCATAAGTCTCATCAACTGCATGCCGGTATTCATCGTCTCTAATCCAGCCTGGGCGAAACGCTTTGAAGCCAAGCGCATCCCCTGCGTCGGCGACGACATCAAAGCCCAGATCGGCGCCACAGTCACACACCGCACCCTCGCGAAACTTTTTATGGATCGCGGTGTCAAGATCGACCGCACGTACCAGCTGAACACCGGCGGCAACACAGACTTCCTCAATATGCTTAACCGCTCACGTCTGGAATCGAAGAAGATCTCCAAGACCTCGGCGGTCCAGAGCCAGCTCGATGTGCCGTTGGAAGAAGACAATATTCACATCGGCCCCTCGGATTATGTTCCCTGGCAAAACGATAATAAAGTCTGCTACCTGCGCATCGAAGGCCGCGGTTTTGGCGGTTTTCCCGTCACAGCCGAAATGCGTCTTTCGGTCGAGGACTCGCCCAATAGCGCAGGCTGCTCGATCGACGCGATCCGTGCTTGTAAGATCGCCCGTGACCGCAAGATCGGCGGGCCGCTCATCTCCATGTCGGCTTATACTATGAAGCATCCGCCCAAACAGATCGTGGACTACGAAGCCAAAGAACTGGTCCGTAAATTCATCCAGGGCACCTGCCCGAGGTAGCCCCGCTAGAAATTCCGGGGAAGTGATATCGTTTTTTGTAATTAGCACGTCGGTCAGTAATGTTTCCCCCTTTCGTAAAGGGGGATTAAGGGGGATTTAAAAATCTCCCCTCGCCCCTCTTTGCAAAAGAGGGGGATTGTCTCTCGAATTTCTCAACTGAGGTAAACCATGTCGCTACGAGAAACGCTTTTCCCCAAAGTAGAGCCGATCGTAAAAGCCATCGTCTCTTTCCTTACCGCCCAGGGTATTTCTCCGACCCAGTTGACGCTCGCGGGAGCGGCCTTGAGTCTCCTAACCGGCGTTATCTATGCCAAAGGATATTTTTTCCTCGGAGGCGTCATGCTTTTCATCGCCGGAGCCGCCGATCTTCTCGACGGGCCTCTGGCGCGTGCCACAGGGAAAGCTAGCCCTTGGGGTGCCTTCCTGGACTCGGCGGTGGATCGTTATTCTGATTTCTTCGTGTTCGCGGGTCTCGCGACCTATTTTGTGCATAGCGGAGAGATCTTCTGGTTTTTCGTCACGCTCGGTATCATTCTCGGCTCTTTCGTCGTCGGTTATACCAAGGCGCGAGCCGAGAACTTCATTAAAGATTGCGGCGTGGGCACATTTGGAAGATCGGAAAGAATTCTCCTCCTGATCGTGGGAACGCTCGTTTTCCCGTTTTTGAAATTGGTGCTGCTGGTCCTGCTTGTCGGCACGCATGTGACCGCCCTTCAACGCATCCTCCACACGAAAAAGACCCTCGCCGAAACCTCGCGGAATTAAATGGGCGGCCCAGGTCTTTATTTCCCTTTCATTAAGGGCGATCTGGGCGGCCCCAATTTCAGCTTCGCTTCAATTGATAGGTATTGGGACCGCGTATCGCGCTCCTTTTTCCTGATCGTCCTTTTCTTCTCCCTTTTTGGCTTTAACGCCGTCTCGCGGGCGGAAACAGCCCCGAGCGCTGAGCTGGAAGCGCTTCTCCAAAAGATCGCATCCCGCCACTACCGCTGGATCGCAATCCGCGCGGACGTGCTCCTTTTTTTCGCGAAAGAAGGTGATCCCAACGCCATGTGCGGCGGCGAACTTCTGTATCAACGCCTTGATGAGCGCATGTTCCTCACCTGTGTGGACACGCGTCAGGAATTGATGTTCGTCTTCCGTACGCTGGATCGCCGCTTTGACCTTTATCTCCCCTCTCAGAACACGGTTTATCACGGATCCATCTTCGACATGGAGGATTCTCCTGATATTGAGAGTCATCTCAAAGCCCGCGATCTCTACCGGGCTCTCAAGCCGATGGCGGTCGACCCTCGCCGCGCCAAGATTGAGCGAACCAATTCCGCGATCACGAGCCTGGACGTTTATGGTCGGAATGATGAGGAGGGAACTTTGGTGAGAAAACTCTACCTGACACCCGAGGGCGATGTTCGTGGCGAGCTTTTTTATGATTCTAAGGAACGACCGGTCACGGAGATCCAACGTTACGATTTTCGCGAACTTCGGGGAAATGTCGGTTCCTACAATTCGATCATTTTCCCCAAGAAGATCACGATCGCATCTCCCGAAACGAAAAAAGGCAGCGCGATCTTCTTCACCCGCGTCACGGCTCTGGACACAATTGATCCGTTGGATTTTATTTTGAGGATCCCGCCAGGAACCAAGGAAGTTTTCCTGAACGAGAAAGATCCTCGCTTTCAATCTTCTAAACAATCGGAGGCTGAAAGCACGGCTCAACGTCTCGTGCAGCGCTCAGAAGCTCGTCCGATCTCCAAAGCGGAGCGGGTTGCACCGATGCCTTCTGCAAACAATCTGAAGGAAGCCACAGAAACCCCTGTCCCCAGCCCAAAAAAGTCGCAAAAGGTAACACCCGTTCTTAACCCGCGATCTGAAGAAAAGTTGGTAAATAAAATCCTCCCGCCACCTGTGCAAGAAAAGGAAGAAGTGCTGAAAAAGGAGGCGCCGCAGGCTGTTCCGGTACAAGCTTCTGCGGTGACAACAGCGCCTGAGAACGTGGACGCGGATCTCGCTGTAGAAGCTCCCGCTCCTTCCAGCCCGCCCTCCGCATCAGACGCTCAAACCACCCTCGACCCTTCTGTGGGCCCTTCGCTGGAAATGGGAAAACAGTAAAAGCTCCTGTTTCTCCCCCTTCACAAAAAATTCTCGTCCTTCGAGATCCGCCG
>JBAXGK010000255.1:0-3392 GCA_037139435.1 Candidatus Omnitrophota bacterium
TCTCACACTCACGGCACCAGTACCTAAAGATAAGCTCTCCGGCATCGTTTTCCGACTGAAGACAGGCGATAAGGGAGGCCGAAAGGCCGCATGTCGGACAAAGCGGTCTTTCGATACGATGGGTGTGCCAAAACCTCTTCGATGCCTCAAAAAGGATATAATCACACTTCGGGTTCGGACATCGAATAGGCCCATACCCCCCGCGAAGGCCCTCCGCCGCTTTAAAATTCTCGACTTCGTTTCCGCACATTTCATCTCCTCCAGAAGACCTATCGATAATAGCATTCCGTAACCCTCCTCATTGTCCGTGCGGCATTCACCACCGGCTTAGGGTTATAAAAATGCCCCGTCATAAATCCAGCTCTCTTTCGCATACAGTCTTCGCTACCGCAAGGGCTTGTCACAGGGCCGATAATACGATCTCATCTATCCTTTCAAAGTAGCCATAGACCTTATAATTCGTCAGATAATCTTCTGGCGGCGCAGGAATTTCGAGATGCGCCATTTCTGTTCCTCTTCAAGGTCGATTAATCCTTGCTCGACACCGGCGATCTCCTTACAACTAACACCGGTCCGCTCGAAGATCTCAATCATGGTAATACCGCGCTCCTTGCGTCGCTGAAGCAAATTTTCGCCGTAGGCTTTTGCAATCCGGCGGCGGGTAATGATTCTGGCTTCTTCCAAAGGCATCTCGCTTATATCCATCATGGCTCCTCTCTAGCACGTTTCCAGCCGGTCACCAAGTTCCGCTTCAATCATCCTCACTTGCCTGCGGTAACAGGTGAACCAGCGATAGAGCGCCGAACAGCGCCTCACAAACCTCTTTAATGACTTCCTTTTACTTCTCATTTTTATCTCCCCCTCAAGCTTGAATTAAGATGAACTCCAAAAACACCATAGAGCTCCTGAACAAAATGAACAGCGCTTCGCCTTTGATCCAATCGAACATTCGGCAGTTTCTCTAGAAACCGCTTTAACCACAAAAATACCCTCCGACATCGTTCTTGCTTTGAACTATCGGGCAACTGATGGAAAAGGTCGTCTAAATAATAGTTCATCCCGAAGATCACGCTGTTTTCTGGCTTATGGCCCTGGACTTGAATAAGAAAGACAAGGACCGCCATCTTGTTGTTGAAACAACCTACGAACAATTGCCCGAGCAATTGTTCCTCCGCAACAAGGTAGCGATCCTGCAGACTTCGGATTGCCGTCCCATTTCCCTGTTCCTGATTGTCTGAAACTACTGAATTCTTTATCATTTCATTGTCCTCTTCTCAAATGCTTAGCATCTCCCTACTGTATGGACAAGAGCAACTTGAAAAGTGCTTTAAACAATACATTTAGTCGTTTTTAAAAAACTCTATAGATCATGTTATCCCTATATATCGTTTAAAGAACTAATAGGACCTTTTAAAAAACTTTCTGGAGGGACTGTCGCATGCAGCGAGACTTGGGGAAAGAGATGAAGAGACAGAATAATTGACGCCCGTCCTGTCGGACGTATCTGGAATATCCTACAACAAAAAAGCTACTGGATAAGGCCTTTCAGGTTTGCACGCATTCACTTCCACAGCCCCCATTTACGGCCGCGCGCATCCTTCTCCAAGCTTACGAATGACTCCTGATACTTCACATTAGGCGGGACGGTCATGACCTGGGCATAGCCTGCTTTTAAGAGGGTTGCGTTAAGAAATATGCATACGGCATTTCTTCCATCGGGATCCGTCATATCCAAATATTCGTATTCTGGAGTCCTAAGAACATCGCAATTGTTGCATACCAGGATATAAACATATGCCAACAAACGCCCATATTTATCTCTCCGCTGAACGTCGTAATCCAGCCGGACCTGCTTGCCATCAACGATCCGACGTGTGAACTCTGCCGCGGCCTTCCCCATCTCGATAATCTCTTTGGCTCCTTGCCCCGTTCTCCTGGAATCTCGCCTGAGTTTGGCGTTATCCTTCGATTCCGGGGTGTCGACGCCTATGAGACGCACTTTCTCTCCATTGGAAAGCTTCAGGGTATCGCCGTCAATGCACCGGGTGACTGTCAAAGCATCATTCTTCGAAAATCCGGAGAAGGGACTACTAATGAACATTAACCCCGCAAGGATTAGTATTTTCTGTCCTGGACATCTCATGGGTTTAGTCCTTGCTCCCGAACTTACTCATGATCTTCAGAAAATCCGCGTACTCATCCACGTCTTTCAACTGCTTCTTGTACTTGGCCGCGAGCTTTTGGAAGCGTCCATCCTTCAGAAGCCCCTCATCCTCGAGAATCTCAAAAATCGCCATAAAGTAAGCACCCTGATTGATCATAAGCTTTGAGACCTGCAGATCGAGCTCATTTACTTTCTTTTTGATCTTGACTAGTTCCATGCCGCCCCTCCCCAATTGTTATTTGCCGCTTACCCTTCGTCACACGCGCTACCGTCATACAGAACCTGGCCCGTGTCCTTCGCAATAACAACTGCATGCCCAGATGCGATGACGCCCGTTTTATCAGAACGAAGCGAACAATAAACGCACCAGACATCATCGGGATTACGAGGGAAACTCCCATAGATGGCAAAATTGGACGGAATCCCGCGCGTGACCCCGTACAATTTGAACTGAGCGCCATGTTTTTTTTCCGCAATAGCGATAGCTTCTTCCTCAGTAATCATATTTCCTCAATCGCACAGGGCATGAACCTTTACGCTTCAAGATATGTTCCCCTGCTGAGCCCCTTACCGGAAGAGGCTCTCTTTCTAAGCCATTCCTCAATCGACGCACGAGGAAAGCGCGTGGTATTACCGGGAAGCTTCACAAAAGGCACTTCTCGCCGTGAAACCCAAATGTAGATAGTGTTCCTCTTTACTCTAAGCCACTCGGATAATTCCGCAGCGGTTAAAAAGCTTTCGACCCGGGGCATTCCCCCTCCGATCATTCGTATGGCTAATTACAGCTACATACTAAATAATCGGCGCTAGGATCACAAATCAATAGTTCAGCGCACTCACGCAGCTCGTCTTTAGTGATATGCGTATAGATCTGCGTCGTGGTGATGAACCTGTGGCCTAGGAATTCCTGAACCTTCCTGATATTGTTAGTCCCACGGATAAGATCAAATCCGACCGTATGACGGAGCGCATGCGGGGAATATCTCCCTTCCAGCCCGGCAAGCCGGACCCACTTCTCAAGATCATGCTGAACACCACGCGGCCCAATACGCCTGCGCTTCCGTGAAATAAAAAGCGGCGCTTCGAAGGAAATGTCTTCTTTGTTAATTCTCTTCAGCTCAAGAAACTTGCGGATCTCTTCCCGGATCGCCGACGAGAGCGGTATCTCCCGCTCTTTATTCCCCTTTCCTATCACAACCAAGATCGATCTATCCTTCAAATCGCCCAC
>JBAXGK010000256.1:0-3387 GCA_037139435.1 Candidatus Omnitrophota bacterium
TTCTTTTTTGCTCATGACTACCGCGGTTTGAACGGCATTCTCGAGTTCCCGGACATTCCCCGGCCAAGAATATCGGGACAGATGCTCCAGAAGCTCCGGAGATACCCTTTTGATATTCATGCCAAATTCCGCGTTGAATTTACGGACAAAGTACTCGACCAACAAAGGGATATCCTCCACCCGGTGCCGCAAGGGAGGAAGATAGATCGTCACAACCTTCAGCCGATAGTAGAGATCCTCCCGGAATTCCTTGTTCTCGATGGATTTCCAGAGGTCCTTGTGGGTCGATGCGATCATCCGAACATCCACTTTCACAGAATTCGAACCCCCGACAGGTTCGAACGTCTGCTCTTGAAGAACGCGAAGAACCTTGGCTTGTGTCGCCAGAGCCATATCCCCAACCTCATCCAAGAAAAAAGTCCCGCCGTCGCATTGCTGGAATTTCCCGATCCTTTTTTGATGGGCTCCGGTAAAAGCCCCTTTTTCATGGCCAAAAAGTTCGCTTTCGAGCAGCGTCTCGGGGATCGCCGCGCAATTCAAGGCCAAAAAGGGTCCTTCTTTTCTGGAAGAGCTTTGATAGATAGCGCGGGCGACAAGTTCTTTACCGGTGCCGCTTTCGCCGCGGATAAGGACCGTGGCATTACTTTCAGCCACTTTACCGATCGTCTTAAAGATCTCCAGCATCTCCCGGCTTTTCCCGATAATGCAAACTTTATCGGGTGAGCTCTCCTCATGGGCTAGATACACCACGGATTCTTTCATTAATTTTCCGGCAACGATCGATCGCGCCACCAGCGACATCAGTTCGTCCATTTGGAGCGGCTTCAGAATATAATCATAAGCTCCAATCCTCATGGCCTCAATGGCCGTTTGGGTCGTCCCATGACCGGTCATCATGATGACCGACAGTTTAGGATCCAGTTTTTTGATCTCCGCCAGGATGATAAGACCATCCGCGGTCCCGAACTTAATGTCCAAGAGAACAACGTCCGGTGATTCTCGCTTGATCAGGGGGATGACCTCTTCGGGGGATGAGGTGGTCATTACCTTGTGGCCCTCTTTTTCCAGATAGGTCGCCACAATTTCGAGAAGGTCTTCAGAATCATCCGCGACTAAAATCTTAGAAACTTTCATAGTCCCTTTTTTTCTCCTGGCACATGGCCTCAAAATTAAACCGAGAAACCCCTCGATAACTCGTGGGGCATTAAAATCAAACACCGCCTAAATCACAGCATATCTGTTATCGGCTTCCCCGCGGATGGGTTTAGGAGGCGGTGACTCTTCCCATCTGCCCCATTCTTCATTTTTATTTCATCCAGGATGAATGGGACTAGTCCTAGCTTCCATCAATTCTTTTTAAAAACTAGGACAGGCGCAAAACGCCTAACTGCGAAAAACCCAAAAGGATACAAACAAGCGGGAGCATTATACGTTTTTTCCCTTACGCATCAAAGAGAATGCGTAGAAAAAAACAGGCTGTAAACATGCATACCTTGAGTGATTCACAAGGACCCATGGCAGGAACTTCAGCGGATTTTTCTTACCCGCGGTTTATAAGAACGGCGTTTTCGGATCACCGTGATAAATATTTTGAAATAACTGACCCAAGCATAAATGATTTATCGGATTTTACAGACAATCCTTGTTCATCCCGCAGTTATGAGCGCCCGTGTCGGAACCTGTTCGCGGCCAAACTGTGAATTTGCGTCGAATGAGATCCCGACTTCTTTTTGGAGTGCGTCTGCGCGCTTGTTAATCTCCGAATCCAAAACTACCATGACGGGGTTTTCTTCAGTGATCACAATTTCCCCCCCAACGCCCCAAAAACCCAAAAGCATCGCCAAAATTCCGCCCCCGTCCATCAGGTCCTGCAGACTCCGGTTCACTTCCGACATGATCCGTTCCATCGGGATCGGGATCAACACAGGAATGTTGGGCGCAGGCTGAGGATGAGGAATCACACGCGTCAAGTGACCCCAGATATCAAGGTTCGTGATACTCCCCGTCTCCGCAGGCATCCTTGTATTTCCGCTGTAATCAGGGTCCATGAGCCCGCCCACCACAAAATCCGTCGGCTGGATACGCACATCCTCATTCCCCATCACAAAATAAAACATGCTCGAAGCACCTGTCTTCGTCGTCATAAGAGGAGCGCCCGGAACACCCCCCTCGGTCGAACTCACATAAAGACCGATCTGCTTGTTCGGATCAAGCGGAGTTGTGCCGCTCTCATCCAGCACCTTCCCCCAGATCCCGCGCACGCCTTCCGGATACCGGAACTGAAAATGAGGGTACGTCCCATTTTCATCCATCACCCACGTACTTCCAAAATCCCAGCCCCCATAAGTCGCGGATTTCATCATATCCAAAGAGGTAGCGTCGGCCACATCTTCGGGATCCACCGTCAAATTGCCCAGCTCATCGGTGATCATATGGATCACTCGGCCGGCGGTACCGCCCGAGCTTCGCTCCTGCCCCGTCATTTCCTTATCCCAGTAAGAATTCGTCACAGAACCGGAGCCGGATCCCACCAAGCCGCCGATCGTCAAACTTACCGGAATTTGACCCGTCTGATCCGTGATGAAACCCATGCCGTAGGTCTTATCCAGAGTGCCGCTATTGGCCCCCACAAGCCCGCCTGTATGGGAGTTACCCTTCACACGAGCACTGGAATAAGCATTGGATATGGAGCCTTGGTTCTCGCCCACCAGACCGCCCACGAAGTTCTCACCAGAAACCGTAAATGCTCCGGTCGTGTACACATTCGAAAGACTTCCCCTATTAAGACCCGCCAAACCGCCAACAAGATCCTTACCGTAAACGCTGATCTCTTCGAGCGCGAGATTACTCACAACACCACCCACTCCGATCTGACCAAAGAGAGCGACATAATCACTCGCCGTGCGATTCAACTTCAAATTCGAGATCTCTTTCTCGTTACCGTTCAAATTCCCCGTGAAGGCGTGCGTCGCATCCCCGATCGGATCAAAACCAGAATTGGAATTCCATGACGCAACCGAGATAGCATCCAGGCTGGCGTTCAGCATGAAATGAGAAGACAAATTACTCTTCATCGCCTGCAAATCATAAAGATCGCGGATGATCTTCACTCCATCCACTTCCTCGTACCGTTCAAAGGCGCCGTCCCCGTACGGCACCGAAAAACTCCCACCCACGGTAAACGCATCAAGATAACTTCCGGTAAACGTCCCGCCCGTCTGGACATAATTGCCGCTGACGCCAAGATTCGCACCTTGCTCAAGAGAACCGGCCGTCAGATTAAGATTGCCATCCACCGCCATTGCATCCGCGAAGGAATAGACGCCGGAAACCGTCAAAGTCTTGAAATGGCTTCCACCCGAAACGATGTCTCCACTTCCGGTCAGC
>JBAXGK010000257.1:0-3387 GCA_037139435.1 Candidatus Omnitrophota bacterium
GCTTATGCCCGGGAGATAGGCGCTGACGAACAAAAAACCGCGGAGGCGTTCCGTGAAGTCACCGCTATGCCGCGTGCGCAGTTCGACAAAGTGGCCCAGCTGCTCTTTACGATGGCGCAGCAGCTTTCCCAATTTGCTTTCCAGAATCTTCAGCAGGCCCGGGCGATCACCGAAAGCCGGCGCGCGGAAGCGCTGATCCGGGAAGGCCGCCACCAATTGTTCCAGGTGATCGATACGGTGCCGCACATGATCTTCGCCAAAGACAAGGACGGCCGGTTCCTTCTCGTGAATCATGCGGTGGGGGATATGTACGGCAAGACACCTCAGGAGCTTATCGGGGTCCGGCGTCAGGATATTCACAAGGACCCCCAGGAAGCGGAGCAATTCCTGAAAGGTGACCGCGAGGTCCTCGAGACCGGAAAACCCAGGCTGGTTTCCAATGAGCCCTTCACAGACGTTCGGGGCCATAAGCATGTTCTTCAGACGATCAAGATCCCCTTTAAAATGATCGGGATCCAGGATCCGTGTATTCTCGGAGTGTCGGTGGATGTGACGGAGCAAAAGAAGATCGAGGAATTCCGCAACGACATTGTCCGGACCGTGTCGCATGAGCTTCGTACGCCCCTTTCGATCGAGAAAGAAGGGATCAGTCTTTTGATGGACGGGATGGTCGGAGCGGTCAATGTGGAGCAAAGGGAAGTTCTCGAGACGGTCATGCGGAGCATTGATCGTCTGGGGCGCATGATCACGAGTCTTTTGGATATTTCAATTATCGAGACCGGCAAGATCAAGCTCTTAAAAAAGATGACGAATCTGATAGATCTAGTGAAAGATGTGGCATTCGAGTTTAAAAAGCGCACGCGTGAGAAAGGCATTGATCTTAACGTGAAGGTTACGGAGCGTGCGGTCCAGGTCCTTGCGGATCCGGATAAGATCATGCAGGTTCTGAGCAATTTGGTGGATAATGCCATCAAGTTTACGCCCCTGGGCGGGGCTGTTGAGATCTCCATGAATGTATTGAAGAACGCAGTGGAGTGCGAGGTCCGGGATACCGGGATCGGGATCGCCCCCGCCAATACCGGAAAGCTGTTTGAAAAATTCCAGCAATTTTCAAGGACCGCCGGGCCCGGTGAAAAAGGGTTTGGGCTAGGGCTTTCGATCGCAAAAGGGATCGTGGAGTTGCACGGAGGCCGGATTTGGGTTAAAAGCGAACTCGGTAAGGGAACTCGGGCGACGTTCTCACTACCGCTTTATCAGAAAAAAAAGGATTAAAACCATGAGTAAACAGGCGCAGAAAAAGAAGAAAATCCTTTTCATTGAAGATGAGCCGGATCAAATTGTGATGATCTCCCTCAGGCTTGAAAAAAACGGTTATGACGTGATCTCTTCCCTGGATGGCGAAGAAGGCGTGGAGATGGCTATCAAGGAAAAGCCCGATCTTATCCTGGCGGACGTGATTATGCCCGGGATCGATGGGTTTGAGGTGTGCCGCCGTCTTCGTAAAAATCCCTTAACGAAAAACATTCCCATTATTTCCACGACCGCTGCGGGTATGGACGATGTGGAGCATCAGTGCATCACAGCCGGGGCTGATGACTGTGTCCGGAAACCCTATGACTCCGCCGATCTTCTTATGAAGATCAAGCGCCTGATAGAGAAATAATCCCACAAGTCGTGAGTCAGAGGAAAGACACTCCCATATGAAATCATTGAGCAGTAAACAGATCATAGAGGCTTTGGCAAAAATAAGCGATGCGGTCACCTCCGACCTCTATCTGGAAGAGATCCTGAAGTTGATCGTGACCGTGACCGCGGAAGTTATGAGCTCCAAGATATGCTCCCTGATGCTCCTGGATAAGTCCACCCAGGAGCTTTCTATCAAGGCGACGCAGTCTGTCAGTGAATTTTACAATACAAAGCCCAACGCGAAGCTCGGGGAAGGCATCGCCGGAAGAGTGGCCCAGTGCGGGAAGCCGATCACCGTTCTGGATGTGCGTAAAGACAAGCGCTATCTCAATCAGGCGATCGCCAAAAAAGAGCGCCTTTGTTCGCTCTTGAGCTTGCCGCTTATTTTTAAAGGCAATGTCATCGGGGTCTTGAACTGCTACACCGCGAAGCTTCACCGGTTTGACCAAGGCGAGATACGTATTATCAAGTCGATCGCGAGCCTGGCGGCGATCGTTATCGAGAATTTTCGATTGGTGGTCGAGGCGGAAATGATCCAAGAGGAGTTGGAATCGCGGAAGGTGATCGAGCGCGCCAAAGGCATTCTGATGAAGAGAGAAAGTTTGAGCGAGCAGGGAGCTTACAAGCTTATCCAGAAGTACAGTATGGATAAGCGTAAGAGCATGAAAGAGGTATCGGAAGCAATACTCTTAAGCGAAGAAATGCAAAAATTCTCATCCGGTAAAGAATAAGATCCTCAAAAAAACCGTCATTCTGATCCCGCCGCGGCGGGAGAAGAATCTAAAGCAAGATCCTTCCCTCGCCCCTTAAAAACAGGGCGAGCTCAGGATGACGGGGCTTTTAAGTTTCTAAGATCGGGATTGGCAATCAGGGTTTTTGTGTTATACTTCAAGCGTTGAACACAATGTGAGTGTTCAGAGGAAAGAAGGCCATGGCGCGCTATGAAAAGCGCGCTTTTTTTGTCGGTGCTTCTTTCGGGAATGGAACACAGGATAATGACGTCCTTTCTGGCAGGTCCCGTTCGACGGGACAGGTTTTCTGCTGGGAAGGATTTTTTTTTGGCACAAGCGTGTCGCGCCGTAAAGTATGCGATGGTGTAAAAACATCAAAAAAAAAGGGGTAAAAAAATGGCGAAAACAGTGGAAAGTTTGGTAGAAAAAGAGATCAATTCGTTTATGAAAAAAGTGGTAGCCCGGAATCCCGGCGAAAAGGAATTCCATCAGGCGGTCCGCGAAGTCGTGGAATCTGTTACTCCGTTTATTGAAAAACATCCCAAATATAAAGCCGCAAAGATTCTGGACCGGATGGTCGAGCCTGAGCGTGTGATCATGTTCCGCGTTCCCTGGCTGGATGACAAGGGAGAGATGCAGGTCAATCGCGGGTTTCGCATTGAAATGAATAGCGCGATCGGTCCCTACAAGGGCGGTCTTCGTCTTCACCCGAGCGTCAACCTCGGTATTTTGAAGTTCCTGGCGTTTGAGCAAGTGTTCAAGAACAGCCTCACCACGCTCCCGATGGGCGGTGGCAAAGGCGGTTCGGATTTCGACCCTAAAGGGAAATCCGATAACGAAGTCATGAAGTTCTGCCAGAGTTTCATGCTGGAACTCTCCCGCCATATCGGACCGGATACAGACGTTCCGGCCGGGGATATCGGCGTGGGCGGCCGCGAGATCGGTTTTATGTTCGGCCAGTACAAGAGGA